>NZ_JBKFAX010000015.1:0-184762 GCF_053345865.1 Mycobacterium sp. C31M
ATCGGCATCCAACAACGCCTTCACCGATGCAGCGCGGTCGGCCAGCGCATGCTGCACCGCTTCCCGACTCGCCACCGCATCCGACTTCATGACCTCAACGTACGTGCGGCCACCGACAAAACAGGTCGGCTTGTGACACCAGAGGCCAACGGGGCCAAAGAAACTCGTGTCGCTCGAAAGTCGCTCCCCAGGTGGCACATTCGAGCAGTGAGGCGTGGGCGTCAGTCCACCGCGGCGCCCTCGGTGGCGATCGCCTTGGCCCATCGGTAGTCGGCCTTGCCCGCCGGCGAGCGCTGGATCTTCGGGTGCCGGATGAAGGCCTTCGGCACCTTGTACCTGGCGACCGACTGCCCACAGACCGCGGCCAGATCGTCGTCATCGGCGCTGGCGCCCTCGGCGAGCTGGACCACTGCCACAACCTCCGAGCCCCACCGCTCCGACGGGCGGCCCACCACCACGACGTCGTAGACCGCGGGGTGTGCGGCGATCGCACGCTCCACCTCCTCGACGAAGATCTTCTCGCCGCCGGAATTGATGGTCACCGAATCGCGACCGAGGAGCTGGATCTTGCCGTCTGCCAACATGTTCGCGCGGTCGCCGGGAACCGACCAGCGCACCCCGTCGATGGTGGGGAAGGTGCGCGCGGTCTTGTCCGCATCACCGAGGTAACCCAGCGGGATCAGGTCGCGGCGGGCCAACCAACCGCCACCCTCACCGGGGGTCAGCACCCGGGACAGGTCCTCGGCGACGACCGCGGTATCGGACTGGGCGTCGAAGACCGCCGCGGTCGTTTCTGCACCAGCGGTCGAGAACGTGCTCAGCTGCGCACCGGACTCGGAGGCGCCGACGGCGTCGAGCACCGTGACATGCGGGAGCGCTGCGTGGATGCGTTCCCGCACCGTCGGTGACAGGGCGGCGCCGCCGTTGGTGATGGTGAACAGACCGGACAGGTCGTACTCGCCGCGTTCGATCTCCTCGACCAGTGGTCGCGCCACCGCGTCGCCGACAACCGGAATGGTCAGCACCCGTTCCGTTTCGGCCAACTTCAGCACCTCGGCCGGGCGCAGCCGCTCGACGTCGTCGGGGATGACCAGCGTGCCGCCCATGGTGACGGCGTTGTAGGCCGCCCATTGCGCGGCGCCGTGCATGAACGGCGGGATCATCAGCATCTTCAGCGCCCCGGCGCCGGCCCGGGCCTTCTCGGCGAGCTCGTCGTAGGAGGCCAGCACCTGATCGCTGCCGAACGGACGACCGCCCATCGAGGACAGGAAGATGTCGTGCTGGCGCCAGAGCACCCCCTTGGGCATGCCGGTGGTGCCGCCGGTGTAGAGGATGTACAGGTCATCACCCGAGGCGTCCGGGAGGCCCGCCGCCGGCGCGGGTGTGTCCAGCGCGGTTTCGTAGTCCACCGCCCCGGACAGCAGGTCGTGCCCGGACTCGTCGGGCACCTGGATCAGCACCCGCAGGTGCGGCACCCGATCGCGGATCGCAGCCACCCGGGGGGCGAACTCGGCGTTGTAGACCAGCGCCGCGGCCTTCGAATCGTTGAGCAGGTAGACCAGCTCTTCCTCGACATAGCGGTAGCTGACGTTGAACGGAGCGACCCGGGCCCGGTAGCCACCGATCATCGACTCCAGATACTCGTTGCCGTTGCGCAGGTAGATGCCCAGGTGATCCTGGCCGGATTCGTGGCCGGCCAGGCCGGCTCGCTCGGTGTGGCAGCCCAGACCCTGCGCGGTGAGGAACCGGGCGAACCCGTCGACCCGGGCGTCGAACTCGGCATAGCTGAGTCTGCGATCCCGCCACACCAGGAAGGTCTGATCGCCGATCGCCCGGGCCACGGTGCTGAAAACCGATGACAGGTTGAAGGTCACTCCGCTCATGACACCCGACCATACATTGATCAAGCAAGCGTATGGTCGAGAATCCGGGTCGTCAGGCCAACGGCAGCGGGGCGTTGGCGCTGTCGAGGTGCTCGACCGTGGTGAACACCAGGTCGCCGTCGCCGATGTTCTCGATATCGTGCAGCAGGAACTCGCCCGGCCCGAAGTGGAAATGCCGGGTCTCGCCGGCGTCGTAGGAGACCTCGCGCACCGTGCCGTCGTGGGTGTGCTGCCGACTGCGCCCGGCGTTGACCGCCGTCCAGAAGTAATCCAGCACGTGGCGATGGGCGTGCCACCGCTCGCCGGGGGCCAGTCGGATCTCCCAGACCCGTACCCGGTCGTTCTCGCTGAGCAGTCGCGAGCCCACCTCGCCGTCATGGGCGTGCTCGGTGAACTCGGTCCGCAGCCAGTCCGGCCAGGTCTCGAAATCTTCTGCCACCAGTTCGCCGGCCAGTGGCAGGTCGGTCAGAAAGCTGTTGTCCCTCATGGAGTTTCCTTAAGTTCGTAGTTGCAGTTACTTCGTGTTGTTACGTTGTGCTGTGACCCGGGTGGGTCGGGTGAGGCTGCATGTTGTTTGCCGGCCTGTAGGTGCGGCTTGAAAGGACTGGCCGCCCGGCCTGCCTGGACTTCTCTGGCCGCTGATTGAGATCTGCGACGTGATCGCTTGTTTAAGGAGATGCCGGCGGGGTTGTCCGTGGGGATCATGTTGGTCAACAAGCGAATAGGAGCTTCGATGGCAACAGGCCAGTTGTGGGCTGGTGTGGATGTCGGCAAGGAACACCATTGGGTGTGCGTGGTCGACGACAAGGGCACTGCGGTGCTCTCGCGCAAGCTCGTCAATGATGAACAACAGATCCGAGAACTGATCGCCGCGGTCAACGCGCTGGGCCACGAAGTGTCTTGGACGGTGGATCTGACCACGGTGTATGCCGGCTTGCTGTTGACCGTATTGGCCGATGCCGGCAAGACGGTGCGCTATCTGGCCGGCCGCGCGGTATGGCAAGCTTCGGCGACCTACCGCGGTGGCGAAGCCAAGACCGACGCCAAAGATGCCAGGGTGATCGCCGACCAGTCGCGGATGCGTGGTGCTGATCTGCCGATGCTGCATCCCCACGACGACCTGATCAGCAAGCTGCGGATGCTTACCGCTCATCGTGCTGATCTGGTCGCCGACCGCACCCGCACGATCAACCGGCTTCGCCAACAACTCATCGCGGTCTGCCCGGCATTGGAGCGGGCCGCGCTGCTGACCCAGGACCGCGGCTGGGTGGTGCTGCTGTCGCGTTATCAGCGACCGAAAGCCATTCGCCAGAGCGGTGTTTCGCGTCTGACAAGGACGCTCGATGATGCCGGGGTGCGCAACGCAGCGGTGATCGCTGCTGCGGCGGTTGCGGCGGCCAAATCGCAGACGGTGCGTCTGCCCGGCGAGGACGTTGCCGCCGGTCTGGTCTCTGATCTGGCTAGGGAGGTGGTTACCCTCGATGACCGCATCACATCCACCGATGCCGACATCGAGGACCGATTTCGCCGCCATCCGCTCGCCGAGGTAATCACCAGCCTGCCCGGCATTGGGTTCAGGCTCGGCGCGGAATTCCTGGCCGCCGTGGGCGATCCCGAGTTGATCGGATCGGCTGACCAACTCGCTGCCTGGGCCGGACTGGCCCCGGTATCCAAAGACTCCGGGAAACGCACCGGACGGCTGCACACTCCCCGGCGGTACAGCCGACGACTGCGCCGGGTGATGTACATGTCGGCGCTCACCGCGATCCGATGTGACCCGCATTCCAAGGCTTACTACCAGCGCAAACGCGACGAAGGGAAACGTCCAATCCCGGCCACCCTCTGCCTGGCCCGGCGCCGCACCAACGTCCTTTACGCGCTTATCCGCGACAATCGCACCTGGCAACCTGATTCACCCCCGATCACCAAATCGGCGGCTTGACTTCTTCATTGAGAGTCCTTTCGTGGGGTTCAGCGTCCGGGCCCGTAGAGACCGAAGCGCAGATCGGGGTCCTGGGGGTCCCAGGTGTTGGTGAACTGGGAGCGTTCACCCATGCTGACGACGCGGCGCAGCAACGAATCGCTGAGCTGCAACTGGGCCGGTTCCCACTTGGTCAGCGCCGCCGGGATGTCGCCGGCGGTTTCGGCGAGTGCGGTGGCCAGTGTCCAAGCGTCGGCGGCGGCCTTGGCGGTGCCGGCCGCGGCATGCGGGCGCGACGCGCAGGCGGCGTCACCGATCAGTGCGACGCGGCCCAGCGCCATCCGGGTCGACCGCACATCGGAGAGCACCTGCAGATACGGCGTCTCGGTCGCGATGACCACCTCGGCGACCGCCGGTGCGAACAGTTGCGCCGCGGCACTGCGTATCTCGTCGATGTAGCGGTCCTGTACCTGGCCGGGGTGGATCGACACCGATCCGGCGAATCCGCGCTTGTCGATCAACATCTCGCTGAGATCGGGGCCGGCCGGCACGTTGCGGTACCAGACGTAGTTGATCAGCCGGTGCGCCTCGTCGAGGCCTTCCTCGCCGGGAATGGGGTACATGGTGATGTGCGAGTTCGGCACCACGTCATAGGTGATGGCGTCGTGCAGGGTGTCCCGGGTCGCCGCGGACAGCGCCGCCTGCGGCACCGTCCCGCGCCATCCGACGTACCCGGAGTAGGCGAGTTTCGCCGTCGGGTCGAAGCGTTCCCGGGCCGCCGAGGTGATGCCGTCGGCGAACACCACCAGATCGGCCGTCGCGGTGTGCCCGCTGGCGAATCGCACCGTGGCCTTTTCGTCGGTCTGGTGGAAACCGCAGGCGAATTCGCCGTAGTGATAGTGCTCGGTGCCGAAGTCGGCCAGCAACGCCCGGTAGAAGGTGCCCCACGAGGTGTAGGTCCAGCGGGCGGGCTCGCGGTGGGCGATGCTGCCGTCGGGGTTGAGGTACTGCACATGCGAGGTGGCGGTGTGCAGGTCGTCGAGGGACCTGCTGCTGCGTTCGGCGAACCAGCGCACCGTATCCGGTTGCAGCACGATGCCGCCGCCGCGGCCGTCCAGCGGCCCCGGGGTGCGTTCGTAGACATCGACGGTGAAGCCGAGATCGCGCAGCAGCAGGGCCGCGGTGAGCCCGCCGATGGAGCCGCCGACGACGATGGCCGAGGCGGTGTGAGGTTGGCTCATGAGTGGCTCTTCTCGGGGTCGGTGACGGGCGCGAAATGCTGGTCGACGGGGAGGGGCCGGCCCCGGGTCTCGGCGGCGAAGGCCAGGCCGACCACCGCGATCAGGCCGAGCGCGGCGACGGCGGCGGTGGCCAGCCCGAGGTTCCCGCCGAACCACGAGGCGGCGATGACGCCGGCACCGAGCGGGCCGAGCGCGGTGACGAAACGCCCGACGCTGTTGCAGACCGCCAGGGCGGTGGCCCGCACACTCGGCGGGAACACCTCGGGACCGTAGATGAAGGTGCCCGACAGCGCCCCGAACAGCCCGAAGCCCAGCAGCGGCATGGCGAACAGGAACTCGGTGTAGCCGCGGTCGAAGGGGAATGTCCAGGCGATCGACACCGCGGACACCGCGAAGCTGAGCAGGAACGTCTTGCGCCGTCCGATCGCGTCGGCGATGAAACCCCAGGACGCGTAGCCGATGATGCCGCCGGCGTTGAACAGCATGGCGGTGATGGCGACGCGGTGGTCGGTGACCGCTTGTGGCACAGCCTCGTTGGCGCTGATCTGCCGGATGATCTGCGGGTACCAGGTGGACACGCTCCAGAAGGCCAGCAGGGCGCCCGATGCCAGCGCGGTGCACACCAGCATGGGCCGCAGCAGCGGCGGCGAGATGAGCCGACGCAGGACGAACTGCTCGCGGGTACCGGCGGCCTTGCGCTGTTTGCGGGCATGCATCTGGGCGTTGATCTCCGGTGGTTCCGGGACGTAGCGGCGGATGAACCACACCAGCAGGGCCGGCAATCCGGCCAGCAGCATCATGAATCGCCAACCGTGGTCGCCGAGTAGGGCGTACACCGCGGCCGCGGCAAAGAAGCCACCGGCGTAACCGGCCATCATGACGCCACCGGCCCGGGCGCGGTAGCGGTTGCGCCAGGTCTCGGCGATCAGCGCGGCACCGACCGGTGCCTCGACCCCGGAGCCGACACCGGCGACGAAGCGCAGGACGCCGAGCTGCCACCAGGTGTCGGCGAACGCGGCCAGCGCGCTGAACACGGCGTAGGTCAGGATGCCCACCGACAGCACCCGGGTGCGGCCGAAATAGTCGGCCAGCATGCCGAACATGATGCCGCCGACCGCCCAGCCGATCAGGAACAGGGCCACGGTGAGCCCGCCGTACAGGCCGATCGACGACGAGGACACGGCCAGACCGCTGTTGGGCAGTAGTTCGGTCATGGTGGGCCCGAGCACCAGCACGTAGAGGCTGCCGGCGAAACCGTCCAGCCCCCAGCCCAGCGTGGTGCCGGCGAGCACCAGCCATTGCACGCGGGTGATCTCATGACGCCAGCCGGAGTTCGGCGGGCGGGATTTCAGGGACATCAAAAGCCTTTCAGCAGTTCGGAATCAGGTCAGTTGAGGCGGCGCTGGCCGAAGTTGCCGTACCAGTCGACGGGCTCGGCGGCGGTGCGCACCACGATGGTCTTGATCCAGGAGAAGTCGTCGAAGGACTCGGTGCCGGCGTCCTTGCCGGTGCCGGATTCCTTGACCCCGCCCCAGGGCAGCGAGGGCTCCAGGCGGTGATGGTCGTTGACCCACACCATGCCGGCGGTGATCCGGGACGCGACGCGATGGGCGCGGGCGACATCGAGGGTCCACACCCCCGCACCCAGCCCGAACTGGTTGTCGTTGGCCATCACCACCGCATCGGCCTCGGTGTCGAACGGGATGACCACCGCGACCGGACCGAAGATCTCGTCGCGGGCCACCGTCATCGCCATCGTGGCGTCCGAGAGCACGGTGGGTGCCACAAAAAATCCTTGGCGCAACGCATCGGGCAGGGCGGGATCGGCACCCCCGGCGGACAGCCGCGCGCCCTCGTCGACACCGGTCTGGATCAGCGCACGCACCTTGTCTCGCTGCCGGGCGCTGATCAGCGGACCCATCTGGGTGTCGGGGCTGCCCGGGTCGCCCACCACGATCGACTCGGCGCGCCGTCCCAGGGCCGCAACGAACTCGTCATAGATGTTGCGCTGCACCAGGAATCGGGAACCCGCCACACAGGACTGCCCGGCGGCGACGAAGGCGGCGAAGGCCGCGCCCTCGGCGGCGCTGACCGGGTCGACATCGTCGAACACGATCACCGGGGTCTTGCCGCCGAGTTCGGCGGTCACCCGCGCGAACCGGGCCGCGGTGGCCACCGCGGCGGAACGGCCGGCCTCGGTACCGCCGGTCAGGGTGATTTTGGCGACGTCAGGGTGCTCGGTCAGCCGGATGCCGGCCTCTCGGCCGCCGGTCACCACGGTGACAACCCCGGCGGGCACCCCGGCCTGGCCGAGGATGTCGGCGAGTGCCAGCGTGGTGAGCGGGGTCAGCTCGGAGGGTTTGACGACGACGGTGTTGCCGTTGGCCAGGGCCGCGGACAGGCTGCGGGCCAGGATCAGCAGCGGATGGTTGAACGGGGTGATGATCCCGCACACCCCCAGCGGCAGTCGCTGCTGATAGGTCAGGTAGGGGCCGTCACCGGGTAGCACCGAATTACGCTGGGCGGCAAGCAGTCCGGCGTTGTACCGGAACCACTCGGGTACCCGGGACAACTGCGCGCGGGTTTCGGTGATGGGGCGGCCGTTGTTCTGTGCTTCCAGGGTGTACAGGCGCTCGGCCTGGTCCTCGATGGCATCGGCGATCCGCAACAGAAGGCGCGCCCGCTCGCTGCGCGCCATCTCGACCCACGGGCCGGCCTCGAAGGCGGCCTTGGCCGCGGCGACGGCGGCGTCGACATCGTCGGCGCCCATCTCGGCGACCGTGGTGATCACGGTGCCGGTCGCCGGATTGAGGATCTCTCGGACATCGGGCCCGGAGGTGTCAGGGGTGCGGGGTGCGGCGTCGGTGCTGCTGGTCATTCGGGTGTCCTTACTTTCCGGTGAACCCGCCGTGCTGCGATGTGGTCAACAGCACGGCGTCGATATGAGTGTCGTCACGCCCGAGCGGTCGGGCAATGTCGCTCGGGCCATAAGAATCAGATTCTTATGTGCTATATGACATACGCATGTCATGCTGTCGTGGTGAGCGGGAGATCTGCCGGCGGTCGGCCCGGCGTCGAACTGTCGACCTGGTTGGGTGCCATGCGGGAGCTCAGCGCCGCCGCGACCGCGGCGACCGACCTGGCGGACCTGCTGGGACAGGTCGCCACCACCGCACGGGCCCTGCTGGGGTTCGATTTCTGCGGTGTCCTGATACCCGACGCCGAACAGACCCGGCTGGTGGTGGCCGGGTGGAGCGGGTTGTCCGAGGAGTACGTGAACCGGGTCAACGGTGACCGACCCATCCGACTCGACGGCGGCGCGCCGTCGAGTCGGGCGTTCCACGCGGCGCAATCGGTCACCATTCGCGATATCGCCGCCGACCCTGAATTCACACCGTGGGGTGGGGCCGCCCAGGAGCAGGGCTACCGCGCGATGATCAGCGTTCCGCTGATCGCGGCGGGCCGCACCCTGGGCACCCTCAACGGCTACTACACGCCGGTGCACACCTTCACACCGTTCGAAATCGAGCGAATGACGCTGTTGGCCAACCATGCCGCCATCGCGCTGACCTCAGCCGACCGGCTGGACCAACTGCGTCAACTCAATACCGAACTGCGGGCGCAGCGCGATGCCCTGGCGCGTTCGGAGGAGATCCACAACAGCCTGCTCGCGGTCACCTTGCGCTCGGGCGGGCTCAGCGGGGTGGCCGAGGCGCTGGCCGAACTGATCGCGGCGCCGGTGCTGATCGAAGGCCCGCTGCACGAGGTGCTGGCCACCGCAGGGGCGGCGGATCTGTTGCCCGGCAGCGACATCCGGATGGCACTCGATGCCGAGGGGCATCGCTCGTCGCGCCCGACACGGATCGGCGCAGGCTTTTTCGTGTCCTCGCCGGAACTCGACGGTGAGCTGGTGGCCCGGATCTGGTTTCCCGCCGGGGCAGCCGAGCCCGATCCGATGACGGTGCGGGCGGTCGAGCACGCGTCGATGGTCGTGTCGCTGGAGCTGCTGCGCGCACGCACCGCCGTGGAGGTGGAGCAGCGCCTGCGCGGTGAGCTGTTGTCCGAGGTGCTCGGTTCGGCGGCGCAGCTGCCGGAGCCGGTGCTACGCCGGGCCCAGTTGCTCGGCCACGATCTGAGCCGGCCGCACATCGTGATCGTGGCGCGGCTCAACAGCCTGCCCGACCGATCGGGAAAGCTGCTGCGGCAGCGTATTTTCGGGCTGGTCACCGATCTGGCGGCCGATCAGCGGCCGCGCCCGCTGGCCGCCTCGATTCGTGACGACATCGTGGTGTTGTGGCCCGAGGGCACCGCCTCGGCGTCGGTGTTGGCGGCCTCGATCCACCGGACCATCGTCACCGTCGCCGACGGTGTACAGGCGACGGTCGCCGCCGCGGCAGCCGGCGGTGTGACCTACGCCGAGGTCTATCGCAGTGTCCGGGGCGCGGTGACGATCGCGGTGGCCGCACACCGCACCGACGAGGTGGTGACGTTGGCGGACCTGGGGGTGGCGGGTCTGCTGTTGCAACTCGATGATCCGACTCTGCTCAGCGGGTTCGCCGACCGCACGCTGGGCCCGCTGCGAACCTATGACGCCACCCATGGCACCGAACTCTTGCGCACCATCCGCACCTATCTGGCCTGCCACCAGGACCGTAAGCGCGGGGCCGCGGAGTTGCACATCCACCCCAACACCCTGACCCAGCGGCTTCAGCGCATCGAGACGTTGTCGGCGGTGTCGCTGGCCGATCCCAGTGCGGTGTTGCAGTTCGCGACTGCATTGACTGTTGATGATGTCGCCGCGCAGCGTTGAGGCATTGCCATGGCGGTGGACACATACATCAAAGCGAACTATGTGACCGTTCACATTGAATCGGCGTGGTCGTCGGCCGACACTCGTATCGACACCGCCGTTGGAAGGACGTATCGATGATCAGTGCCACGCTCGCGCCCGGAGTGATCGACGTGCACGCACACTGGCTGCCGCGCGAGCTGTTCGGCCTGCCCGGCGCCGGGCCGCACGGTCAGATGAACGACCGCGACGGCAAGCTGTTCCTCGGCGAGATCCCGCTGTCGATCGCCACCGAGGCGATGAGCGATGTCGCGGCGATCCGCGAGGACATGCGCCGCAACGATGTCGGGGTCCGGGTGCTGTCGGCGCCGCCGTTCGCCTTCCCGCTGCAACCCGGCGCCGCCGCCGACACCTATGTGGCGGCCTTCAACGATGCGCTCGGCGAGGTGGTCGCGAACGCCGACGGCGCACTGCTGGGCCTCGGGCTGGTCAGCCTCGCCGACGCCGGCGCGGTCACCGCGCAGCTCAAGGCGTTGGCGGCCACCGAAGGTATTGCCGGAGTGGCGGTTCCGCCGCTGTTCGATACGCAGTCGCTGGACGGTCCGGTACTCGGCCATGTGTTGCGCGAGGCCGCGGGCCTGGACCTGGCGGTGCTGGTGCACCCCATGCAGCTGCCGCAGCCGCAGTGGACGTCGTATTACCTGAACAATCTGATCGGCAACCCTGTCGAATCCGCCACCGCCGTGGCATCGCTGATCCTCAGCGGACTCAAGGATGAGCTGCCCGGCCTGCGGATCTGCTTCGTCCACGGCGGCGGGTGCGCACCGGGTCTGCTCGGTCGGTGGCGGCACGGCTGGGAGGCCCGCGCGGATGTCCGCGCGGGCGATTCCCGGCCACCGCAGGAGGTGTTCGGCGAGCTGTACTTCGACACCGTCACCCACGGGGCGCCGCAGCTGGACCTGCTGTGCGAGGTCGCCGGTGTCGACCGGGTGGTGTGTGGCAGCGACTATCCCTTCGATATGGCCGATGCCGATCCCGCCCGCTTCGCCGTCGAGCACGGTCCCGGCCGCGACGCCGTCATCCGCGCCGCGCTGGCCTATCTCGGCATCTCGGGGGAGTAGCTCATGGCCACGTTGTTCAGTCCGCTCACCTTGCGTGAGGTCACCTTCGCCCATCGGGCGTGGATGTCACCCATGATGCAATTCGCCGCGTTCCCAACCGGTCCCGACGAGGGATCGCCGACCGACTGGCACCTGCAGCACCTCGGCGCCCGCGCGGTCGCCGGTGCGGCACTGATCATGGTGGAAGCCACCGCCGTGCATCCGGTCGGCCGCAGCAGTGTGTACGACCTCGGACTCTGGAACGACGGGCAGGCCGACGCACTGCGCCGGATCGCCGAGTTCGTGACGTCCCAGGGATCGGTACCGGGCATTCAGCTGGTGCACGCCGGGCGCAAGGGCTCCACCGGTCGGCCCTGGGACGATGACGGACACCGTTGGCCCACAGTCGGTCCCAGCGCCGTACCGTTCGGCAGGCTGCCGGCGCCGGCCGAACTGGACCTCGCCGAGATCGCGGACATCACCGTGGCGTTCGCGGCCGCCGCCTGGCGCGCCGCCGCGGCCGGATTCAAGGTCCTCGAATTACACGGTGCGCACGGTTATCTCATCCACCAGTTCCTGTCCCCACAGTCCAACACCCGCACCGATCACTACGGCGGATCGCTGGAGAACCGGATGCGGTTCGCATCGGAGGTCGTCACCGCGGTGCGCCAGGCCTGGCCGGCCGAGCTGCCGCTGTTCTTCCGGGTATCGGCCACCGACTGGCTCGGCGGCGATACCGATGACCCGCGGCCGGGCTGGACCGTCGCCGACACCGTCGTGCTGGCCGGGCGGCTACAGGCACTCGGCGTGGACCTCGTCGACGTCTCCAGTGGGGGATCGGCGCCCGACGCGAAGATCACCGTCGGCCCCGGTTATCAGGTCCCGTTCGCCGCCCGGATCCGCAAGGAGGTCGACATCCCGGTCAGCGCGGTCGGCCTGATCACCGACGCGGATCAGGCCGACGCCGTCGTCATCGGCGAACAGGCCGATGCGGTGTTCCTGGCGCGGGAACTGCTCCGCAACCCGGGTTGGGTGTGGCAGGCCGCCGCGCACCTGGGCGCCGAGATGGCCCACCCGGCCCGGTACGCCCGCGCGTTCTAAGCCGGGAAGAACCCGTCCCCGGTCAGCGTGCCGGGCTGCCAGCCCATCGCCCCGCGACACAGCATCGGCCGGCCGTCGGTGGTCTGCGCGGCGCCCTGGGGCACCGCACACGGCGCACCGACCTCCTGCACCCCGTGCAGCGGGTAGGAGATCGTCCAGAACCCGGTGTAGACGGGCGGCCACTGGTTGGGGATCCAGCTGCACTTCATCGCCTGGCCACCACGGCCGCGGCCGAAGGTGAACAGCTGGTAGTTGTCGCACGGGGCGCCGAGCGCCGCGTGGTAGTTCATGCCCGGGACATCGGTCGGGTAGCGACCGGACTCGTCATCGGCGGTGGCCGGCGCAGCAAAGGTCAGCGCGGCCAGTGCGGCGGTCGCCGCCACTGTCAGTTCACGAATCATGTTCACCCTCGCCGTGGCCGGTCATCACGGGGTGAGCTTAATGGCGCAGACCGCCGGTGGGTGGCTATTCCGGCGCGTCGAGCACGCTCACCGCAATCCCGTACGGCAGGAACCGCACCCGCCGGGACGGATCGGTGTTGTTCTTGTTGGCGCGCAGCGCGTCGAGTTCGCTGGGATAGACCTCTTCGATATGCGCACCGCCGGCGTCATCGACGGTGTAGATCGCCCACACCCCGTCACCGGTGTCACCGGTGGTCTCGGGGGTGGGTGCCGGCCGGGCCTGATTGGTGAACTGGTCGATCAGGGTGGCCCAGCCCGCACGCTTGCCGAACCGGTCCAGCGCATCGCGCAGGCCCTCGCCGGCCTCACGGGCGAGCCTGTCAAACTCTTCTGGGTCGATACCGAACGGCCCGTTCTGGCTCATTGCCGTCCTCCTTCGCACAGGGGTGGTAACCAAGGATATGTCCACAACACGAACTGCGGTTCTGGCTGCGGTGGAGCGCTCGCCGGCGGCGGCCGCCGCCCACGACCGTGACGGCTGGGTCGGGCTGTTCACCGCGGCCGGAACCGTCGAGGACCCGGTCGGTTCGCGGCCGCACACCGGCCGCCTCGAGATCGAACAGTTCTACGACACCTTCATCGGCCCGCGGGACATCACCTTCCACCGCGATATCGACATCGTCCGCGGGCACACCGTGCTGCGGGACCTGGTGCTCGAGGTGGCGATGGGATCGGCCGTGACCATGCGCATCCCGGCGGTGCTGCGGTATGACGTGGCACCGGTCGATACCGGGCTGGCCATCGAACGACTGCAGGCCTACTGGGAGCTACCCGCGATGATGTGGCAGTTCACCCGCAAAGGACCGGTCGCGGTACCGGCCGCCGTCGCGTTGAGCCGCGCGTTGCTGGTCAACCAGGGACCGTCCGGGGCCCTCGGCTTCGCCTCCGGCCTGACCGGCGTCGGCGGCCGTGGCAAGCGGCTGGTCGGGCAACTGATCGACGATGCCTGCGCCGGGGACGAGATGACCGTCAAGCGCCGGCTCGGCGCACACGCCGAGATCACCGGGGGGGACACCGACCGGCTGCGCGCAGGCGAACTGATCGCCGCACTGGCCGGCAAACATCGTCGAACCCTGCTGGCGGCCGGGCGGCAGGTGGCCGTCAGCGTCTCCGGCCCCGACGGGGCCGCGGTGCTGATCGCCGATGTCGGCCTGCGTCCCACCCGGGTGCGGCGGCTCCGGCTGTTCGTCGACGGGGCGGCCTAGATGGGTGTGTCGTGCTGCGCCCCGGCGGGTACGTGAGACGGTTATATCCACCATGGACAGTTCCCCGACCCCGCATCCGGCACCCGATCTCCCGGCGCAGTTTCTGAGCTACGAGGAGTTCGGCCGCCGTTTCTTCGAGGTCGCCGTATCGGAGAAGCGGGTCGCCGACGCCATCGGGGCGATCGCCGGTGACGAGTTCGAGATGGGCCCGATGGGACAGGGGCCGGGCGGGATCGCCAAGGTCACCGCGCGGGTGCGCGTGCAGTACCCCCGCGTCACCCGGCATGTCGGCGAGGCCATCACCTTCGACATCCGGATACCGCTGGAGATCAACATGGTGATCGACCTGCGGATCGACAAGCCCCGCTTCATGGTCTTCGGAGAGATCACCCTGCAGGCGACGGCACGCGCCGCCGAACCGCTGCTGCTGATCCTCGACGTCGGCAAGCCGGGCCCGCGTGACATCTCGATCCATGTGACCTCCGGCACACTGCGCGCCGAGGTGCTGCGGGTGATGGCCGGCATCGACAGCGAGATCAAACGGTTCATCTCGGCCCACGTTGCCGGTGAGATCGACAGTCCCGGCGGGCGGGAGGCCAAGATCATCGATATCGCCCAACAGATCGAGGGCGCCTGGCACAGCTGACGGTGACCGGGTGGGCACCGCGAAATGGCATAGGATCACCAGCCATGCGCCGTATCACCGCCACCCTGCTGTCCGGTTTGGCCGCCGCCGGGACCGCCGTCGCGGTCGCCGCCCCCGCGAGTGCGGACTCGGCGACCGACGTGTTCCTGAACGCCTTGGATGCCGCCGGGGTGAGCGCACCGAACACCCTCAATGCCGTCGACACCCTGGCGCTGGGACAGTCGGTGTGCCCGATGCTGTCGCAGCCCGGCCAGAACGCGGCCAATGCCGCGTCGACGGTCGCCGACCGCGCCGGGATGTCGCTGGGCCCGGCCACCATGTTCACCGGGGTGGCCATCTCGATGTTCTGCCCGGCCGCCGTCGCCGGCATCGGCGACGGCAAGATCTTCGGGCTGGACCCTATTGGGCTTCTGAGCGCACCGCGATAGGGGTGAGCTCGGGGTGACGTGACACCCGACCATGGAAGGCGCTGCGGCCCCGCAGATGCCGCCAGATCCACGGCATGAACATGTTCTGCGTCCACAGCACCTGCGAATACATCCGCGACCGCAGCGAGCGATACTCGTCGCCGGCCTCCGCGTGCGCCCAATCATGGTTGGCGCCAGGTAGTTCCAACGCCTCGGCCGCCGCGGCGGCGAACAGCAGGTGGCCGGTACGCGAACCGTGCACCCGATCCGGGCTCCAGACGGCCGGGTTGGTCATCGACGGAGCGTCGTACAGATCGACCAGCCGGAAGCCGTGCCGCGCGGCCGCGGATCGGATCACCTGGTTGATCTGGATCACCCGCGACACCAGCAGTCGGCCGGCGGGCAGGATCTGGGTGATATCGGGGAACGTCGTGGTCACCACCGTGGCACCGGAGCGGGCCAATTCGTCGTGCAGGATGTCCAGATCCAGCAGCGCCTGCTGGAATTTCCGGCCCGGCCGGGTCACATCGTTCATGCCGACGCAGACGGTGATGAGATCCGGTTGCATCGACAGTGCCTGGGGCAGTTGCACATCCAGGACATCACGGATGCGCTTGCCGCGGATCGCCAGATTGGCGTACTGCAGACCAGGGGAGTGCAGGTCCATCATCCGGGCCAGTCGATCGGCGAACCCGATCAGCGCGCCCGAGTCGTCGAGATCCCAGAGTCCTTCGGTCTGACTGTCGCCCACCGCGACGTATCTGCTGTACCCGCTGCCGGCCACGGTGGTGACTGTAACGGGCAACCGTTCGCGCCGCGCTATGACATGTGCGAAATCAGCCGACTTCCAGGTACACCACATCGCCGGCGAGCCGCTGGTAGTTCTCGCCCGGCCGCACACCGAGCACCTTGGCCCGGTCCAGCGGGGTGTTGCTGCGCTTCTCGACGATGACGATGACGCCCTGTTCTTCCAGCTCGCTGATCGCCTGGTCCGCGCTGCCCGGCCCGGTCGGGGCAGCCTGGGCCTGCGCCGCCAACCCGATCGTGGCACCCGCCAGTGCCGCCCCCAACACGATGAATCCTCTTGCCTGCATGGCTGTCTTGCCTACTTTCGGTGACTCTGCAGGGTGCAACCGGGCCCAGATCTTGAAAATTCCGGCGAACGAAAAGGTTGACAGTAAGTTAAATCACCACGTCACAAGGGTCGCCGGCGCAGGACGTAGGGTGCGGTATGCCGCAACAGAGCGCAGGGGTGCTCCTCTTCCAGGTGACCGACGGCACAGTTCAGGTCTTGCTCGGGCATCCCGGTGGCCCGTTCTGGGCCCGCAAAGACGATGGCGCCTGGTCGATTCCGAAGGGTGAATTCGACGGATCGGAGGACGCCTGGGCGGCGGCCCGGCGGGAGTTCGCCGAGGAGACCGGGTTGGCCGTGCCGGACGGCCCGCGCATCGATTTCGCACCGTTGCGCCAACCCAGCGGCAAGGTCGTGACGGCCTTCGCGGTCGAGGCCGACCTGGACGTCACCGCGGCGGCGAGCAACACCTTCGAGCTGGAATGGCCTCGCGGATCCGGCACGCTGCGGCAGTTCCCCGAACTCGACAGGGTGCAGTGGTTCCCGGTGGGGATGGCAAGGACCAAACTGCTCAAAGGCCAACGGCCGCTGCTGGATCAGCTGATGGATCGACTGGCCGGGCGAGCAGTCGAATAGTCAGGGCAGCCCATTGCTCAGCCGGATCTGCTCGCGGCACTCCCGGCGTGTCATCCCGGTCTGCTGCATGCAGACCCGGACCGGTGATTCCTCGGCCGCGGGCAGCGGCTCCTCGGTCGGATCCACCGTGACCGTCGGGCTCGGGACGGTGCCCTGGGTCAGCGACCAGATGGTCGCGTCGGTGCCGGCCAGCGTCTCGCAGTAGACGGTCGTGCCGGTGACGGTGCTGCCGGTCGCGCCGGCCGGGCTACAGTCCGCGCCCACCACGGCCGCGGTCGGTGCGGGTGGCGCGTCGGTGGTCTCGGTGACGGTCAACGTCGACTCCGGTGCCGTCGTGGTTGCCGAGGGTGGGGACGTGGTGGCCGGTGCCGGGGTGGCGGTCGTGGTGGGCCGCGGGCTCTGGCTCGTGGTCGGCGCCGCGGCGGGTTGTTCGTCGTCGGCGCGGCCGAACTCGAAGGCGGCCACCACGATCGCCGCGACCAGCAGCACCGCGAGCACCGCGGCGACGACGATGGCGGTGGGCGGGCGCCGACGCGGCGGCTTCGGGGCGCCGGCCGGGGCGGCCAGGCGGGTCTGTTCGACGGTGTCGCCGGCCAACTGGTGACCGAGCGCGCGGGCGAAGTCGGTGCACCGGTCGAAACGCTCGGCGGGATCCTTGGCCAGCGACTTGGCGAACACCGGGTCCAGATGGGCGAGCTCGGGCCGGCGGCTGCCGATCGTCGGCGGCGCGGCCGACAGGTGCTGGCTGATCACGACGGCTGGATTGGAGTTCCGGAACGGCGGTGTGCCGGTGAGCAGTTCGTAGGCGGTGGCGGCCAGCGCGTACTGATCGGACCGGCCGTCCAACGGATCGCCCATCAGCTGCTCGGGTGCGGCATAGGACACCGTGCCGACCGTCATGTTGGTGGCGGTCAGCCCGCTTACGTCATCGGACCAGCGGGCGATACCGAAGTCGGCCAGCATGATCCGCTGGTCGCCGGATTCCGGATGACACAGCAGGATGTTGGCGGGTTTGACATCGCGGTGCAGCAGGTTGCGCTGATGCGCGTAGTCCAGCGCGTCGGCGACCGCGGTGACGATCTCGGTGACCTGCTCGGTCGGCAGTCCCTGCGGGTGCTGCTCGCGCAACAACCGTGAGGTGTCGGTACCGGGCACATAGTCCATCGCGATCCACAGCTGACCGTCGTTCTCGCCGCGGTCGTGCACACCGACGATGTGCGGATGCCACAAGGTGGCCGCGATATCGGCCTCGCGCTCGAAACGCTGCCGGTACTCGTCGTCGGTGGATACGTGCGCCTGCAGGATCTTCAGGGCGTCCTGACGGGGCAGCCGCGGGTGCTGGGCGAGGTAGACCTCGCCCATCCCACCGGTGCCCAGACACCGCACGATCGTGTATCCGGCAAAGGTCGCCCCAGCTGCCAATGGCATGGGCGAATACTAAACGCCGAAATCAGGGCAGCGGCGGAGGCACGGGAGCCGGTGAGGTCGGCACACCCGTGGGGTTCATCGGCATCGGGGTGGGCGTCACGGTGGTGACACCGTTGGCGCCGATGGTGACACCGCCGGGGCCGGATCCGGTCGAGTTGCTGATCCCGGCCTCGTCGAGGGCTGCCTGCGTGCAGTTCAGATTCAGGATCATGGTGCCGCTGGAGCTCATCTTCTGCTTCGACACCACGCACAGGCTCTGCTGGATATCGCTGCCGACCGCGCCACCGAAGGTGGCCTTGATGCCCATGCTCTTCAGGATCTGGACGGCCTTGCCGTACGGTTCGCCGATCACGTAGTACGGGCTCGCCCCCGCCTGCGGATCCGAGCTCGCGGTCCCCGCCGTGATCAGGGCGGCCGAGGCCACGGCGCAGGTGCCGAGTCCGAGCGCGATTGACTTCTTCACGTGACCTCCGGGTGTCGCGGTGCGGTGCGAACATATCGCAGAACCGCACCTGTAGAAACTCCAGTCACGTGTCCATCGTCCGTACCTGGGAATTCATTACTTCGGCCAGCGAGCAGGCGCGCGGATCGGTGAACACGTCCTCCAGCTGCAGCCGTTTCCCGTCCGGGCCGGCCAACGGGACCCGCCAGTTCGGGTACTCGTCGGTGGTGCCGGGCTGATTCTGGGTACGCCGGTCACCCACGGCATCGGGTAGCGCCAGGGCCAGCAGTGTCGACGGGGTCCGACCCAAGAACGCGTGCAGGCCGCGCACCATCTCGTCGACATCGGGATCCTCGCCGACCAGTCCGAGCCGGTGCAGCTCGTCGCGCCACGCCTGCTGTTCGGCATGGTCCTCGGCGATCTCGTCGGCGACCGGACGCGTCAACAGTCCCAGCTGTTCGCGCAGCCGGATGTGCTCACCGGCCAGGTATCCGGCGGTCGGCGGCAGATCGTGGGTGGTGACCGCCGACAGGCAGGCCTGGCGCCAGGACCAGGCCGGCAGCGGCGCACCCTCGTAGGTCCGTTCGAACCACAGGATCGACGTGCCGAACAGGCCACGGTCGCGCAGGTGATCACGCACCCACGGTTCGACGACGCCGAGGTCCTCGCCGACCACGACGGCGCCGGCGCGCTGCGCCTCCAGCGCGACGATGCCGACCAGCGCCTCATGGTCGTAGCGCACGTAGGTGCCCTCGGTGGGCGGGACACCCGACGGGATCCACCAGAGCCGGAACAACCCGATGATGTGGTCGATGCGGACCCCGCCCGCGTGCCGCAGCACCGCGTTGACCAGAGCGCGGAACGGCGCGTACCCGACCCGCTCCAACTGGTCGGGCCGCCACGGCGGCTGGGACCAGTCCTGGCCGAGCTGATTGAACTCGTCGGGTGGCGCGCCGGCACTGACCCCGCGGGCCAGTACATCCTGCAGGGCCCAACTATCGGCGCCGTCGGGGTCCACGCCGACCGCCAGGTCGTGCATGATGCCCAGCGCCATCCCGGCGCCGGTGGCGGTGCTCTGCGCCGCCGCCAGTTGATCGTCGAGCAGCCATTGCAGCCAGCGGTGGAAGTCGACCTCGGTCTCATGCGACGCCGCGAACTCGGCGACCGCCGGGTTGTCTGGGTGCGACAGTGCCTCGGGCCAGCTGTGCCAGTCGGCGCCGTGCACCTCGGCCAGGGCGCACCAGGTGGCGAAATCGTCGAGGCTGCGTCCCTCGCGGGTGCAGAAAGCGGCATACGCAAGCTCGCGGCCGGCCGATCGCGGTACCCGGTAGACCTGCGCCAGGGCCGCCCGCTTCACCTTCCAGGCGCGGTCGCGGTCGATACCGTCGTGCCGACGTGCCCGGGCGGCCAGATCGGTGCGGGCCTTGCGCAGCGGTCCGCGCTTGCGCAGGTAGGCGTATTCGGGCACGGCCTCGACCCGCAGGTACAGCGGGTTGGCGAAGCGTCGGGAGGTGGGCAGGTACGGCGAGGGTTCCATCGGGGCCACCGGGGCGGCCGCGTGCAGCGGGTTGACCAGGATGAAGCCGGCGCCGTGCCGGGTCGCCGACCACACCGCGAGATCGGTCAGGTCGGTCAGATCGCCGGTGCCCCAGGAGTTTTCGCCAGCGACGCTGTAGAGCTGGGTGGTCAGGCCCCACTGCCGGTGTGCGGGCGGGGTCAGCATGGCGGGCGACACGATGAGCGTGGTGTCCGTGTCGAGGGCGCCGGTCTGGGCGTGCAGCCTGTGGTAGCCCGGTGGTAGATCGGCGGGCAGCTCGAAGGTCGCCTCACCGACCAGCCTGCCGTCCAGATCGTATGGCGGACGGTTGTTCTCGAGCTGGCGCAGCCCGGTACGCACCGACCCGTCCTCCAGTCGGATCCACAATCCGACCGGTTCACCGTGGGTGACATGCACCCAGAACGACGAGGTGCTGCCGGCCCGGGTGACCACCGTGGGCGGCAGGGTGTCGGACCAGTACTGCCGGTCGTGCCGGGCCAGGGAGTCCGCTCGCTCCTCAGCGGTCCCGGCGGGCAACCCGAGGGCAGCCAGCACCGCGACCAAGGTCTGTTCGGGGACCGGATTGTGTTGGCCGTTCCAATCGATGAATTCGGTTGCCACCCCGTAGCGCTGTGCGAGGTCGGCCAGTTCGGTCATGGCGCCAATCTTGCCGGATCGACGTCGGCGACGCTGGACTCGCCCGCGTCAGTAAGGTCGGCGGGCATGGTGACCGGATCCCCGCCCGTGCAGGATCGCCGGGCCAGGATCGCCGTCGGTGCGCTGTTCCTCACCAATGGCGCGGTGTTCGCCAACCTGCTGCCGCGCTACCCGGAGATCAAGACCGACCTGGCGTTGTCCAACACCGCCTATGGCGCCATGGTGGCCGCGTACGCCGGGGGTGCGCTGCTGGCCGGCCTGGCCGCGGGTGCGGTGATCCGTCGATTCGGGTCGGCGCGCTCGGCGGTGGTGTCCACGGTGCTGTTGGCGGCATTGCTGGTGGTCGCCGGATTCGGCGGGACACCGGTGGTGGTGGCTGCCGCGCTGCTGCTGGCCGGCGCCTGCGATGCCGTCACCGATGTCGCGCAGAACGCACACGGCCTGCGGGTCCAGCAACGCTACGGGCGGTCCATCATCAACTCACTGCACGCGGTGTGGGCGGCGGGGGCCATCCTGGGCGGGTCGATGGGCGCGGCGGCGATCGCCCTGGACATCGGGCGGGGGATCCATCTGACGATCTCGGCGGTGTTGTTCGCCACCGTCGCGCTGACGGCCTACCGGTTCCTGTTGCCCGGCCCCGACCATGTGGACCGCCACGAGTCGGCGGCCGCCGCTCGCGGGCGCGCCGGGTTCAGCGTCTACGCGGTGCTCGCGGCCTTGATCGGGCTGGCGATCGCCGGTGCCGTCATCGAGGACGCCGGCAGTACCTGGGCGACGCTGTACCTGCGCGATGTCGTCGGCGCGCCGGGCGCGGTCGCGGTGTTCGGGTACGTGGCGCTGGTCGGCTGCATGTTCGTCGGCCGGCTGGCCGGGGACCGCCTGGTGGACCGGTTCTCCGAGCGAAATGTCACCTTGAGCGGTGGGCTGGTCATCGCCGTCGGGATGGGGCTGGCCCTGGCGTTTCCCTCTGTACCGGGCACCATCGCCGGGTTCGCCGCGGTGGGGCTCGGGGTGGCCACGGTGGTGCCCGCGGCCATGCATGGTGCCGATCGGCTGCCGGGCCTGCGACCGGGCACCGGGCTGACCGCGGTGGCCTGGCTGATGCGCCTCGGCTTCGTGGCGTCCCCACCGGTGGTCGGTCTGCTGGCCGATGCCGCCGGGTTGCGTGCCGGGCTGTTGCTGGTGCCGGCCGCCGGGCTGCTGGTCGCGGTGTTGGCGAGCATCCCAGGGGTGCTGAGCGGGCCTCGTTGCAAGTACACCTAGTGAACGCCACCCATCTCGATCGTGAGCACGCCGGCGATGATCAGGCCGATGCCGGCCATCATCCGCCAGGTCAGCGGGTCACGGAAGAGCACCTTGGCGGCGATCGCGACCAGCGCGACACCGCAGGCCGTCCAGATGCCGTACGCGACGCCCACCGGCATACCCAGTGACAGCGACAGCCACAGCAGATAGAAGGACACCAGATACCCGGCGGCCACCGGCGCGATCCAGCGCCGCCGGCGGAAACCGTCCGAGGCGCGCAGCGACAGCGTCGCCACCACCTCCATGGCGATCGCACCGGCCAGTGCGAGCCACATCATGACGGGACCGGTTCGGTGTCGTGCGAGCCGAACTCGACCAGCAGCACCCCGGCGATGATCAGGACGATCCCCGCGGCCAGCGCCCAGGTGAACGCCTCGTCGAAGATCAGCGACGCCGCCACCGCGGTGACCGCCGTCCCGGTCGCACCCCAGATGCCGTAGGCCACCCCGACCGGCATGCCGGCCCGCAGCACGGCCGCCATCAGGATGAACGACGAGATGTACCCGACCACCACGACGACCAGCCACGCAGAGTGGTCCTGGGACGCCCGAAGAGACAGGGTGCCGGTGACCTCGGTGGCGATGGCCGCGCCGAGCAGCGCCCACTTTCGCATCGCGGCAGCCTAGCCGCGATCAGGCCAGCGCGGCCTGCCGGGTCTCGAACAGTTCGTCGACCGCGGCCACCACCGCGTCGAGTTGCGCGGCCGAATGCCGACCCAACCCGCATTCGGTGGAGATACCGAAGGTAGGCAGGAACTTGGCGGCCAGGGCGGCCCGGTACTTGGCGCCCGCCGCGCCGTCCTCGGCGTGCAGCAGGCCGAGGAAGAACTCGGTCTCGGGTTCGATGGCCAGATTGGCCAACGGCTGCCAGTGCGCCAACCGGTTCCACGCGGTGACGGTCGCCGCCTGGATGGCGTCGATGCGGCGGGGGACGTGGCGCGACAGCCCGTTGGACACCGCGACGATCACCGACGCATCCCGCGGGTAGATGTGCCTGCCGCCGCGTGCCGCCGCCTCCTCGTCCGGCGGATCGCCCATGAACGGCGAGGCGCCGAACTTGGAATCCCCATAGCAGAGGTGGAAGGTCAGCTCGACACCCTCGTGCACCCAGGACGCCGGCCGGGCGGTGACGGCGTAGATCTCCTCGAAATCCTTGTAGGGGTTCGGGAACCAGCCCTCGACGGTGGCGTCCTCGACCGGCAGATCCCACTGGATCACCAGATCCTGGTGCGGGATGGAGGCCTGGATGGCATCGACACTGTCCTTGAGCGGGACCTCGTACGCGCGGGCCACCTCGACCTGGGAATCGAACTCGACGAAGAAGTTCACCGCGTTGAACGGGGTGGGGATGGACACCAGGAACTTCGAATCCGGTGTCAGCTCACCGCGTTCGCGGGCGGCCCGGAACAACGCATAGGACGCGATGGCGTGGTCGGCGTAATCGAAGGCCGGGAAACGGACATCGTCACCGGTGGTGCCGGGCTTGAGCCGGGCCAGCCGTCGACCGTGCACCTCGACGACATCCAGCGTCGGGTTCTCCAGGAAGTGCGGGGTCTGGGTGAGCACCCAGTTCGCCCGGTCCCCGGGCTCACCGTCGGGCACCCGCTTGACGGCACCCCGCAGCCTGCTGCCGACGAACCGGAACGCATCCTCGACGGTTGGCTGGTTGATACTTCCGGTCAGGTAGAAACTGTTCTCGTACCCCATCATTCGCCTTTCTAGAGGACCAGGCCCAGCCGCGGCGGGCGGGTGCCGTGCAGGGTGTGGTTGCCCAGGTGCACGTACTTCCAGCGGGCCGGGTCGTGCAGGGAATGGGTGCGCACGTTGCGCCAGTGCCGGTCCAGGTTCACCTCACCGTCGGTACCCGAGGTGCCGGTGAGCTCGAAGATGCCACTGGCGATCTCGACACCGAATTCCTGGGCCAGCGCCTTGGCCGCGGCGACGTGCAGGGTGGCGGCGGCCGCGGTGTCGCGGGACAACTCGGGCTGTGCCTGGCCCTCGTCGACCAGCGCGGTGCCGCGGGCCAGCAGCGCCTCCAGCGCGTACAACCGCGCGGTCAGTTCGCCGAACCGACGAACGATATGCGGTTCCTGATCGGCGCGCTCGATCCCGGCGTTCAGCGCCTCCTTCCACGGCCGTGACCGGGTGCGGACGAATTCGGCGCCGTCTTCCAATGCGGCCCGGGCGATCCCGATATCGATGGCGGCGTGCAGCGCCTGGTCGTAGGCGCCGAGCACGGTCGGCGGGCCGTCCACCGGATCCGGTGCCGGACCCTCCTCGATGACCAGGTCGTCATCGACGATGACGCCGTCGAGGCGGACCTCGCCGCTGCGGGTGCCGCGCTGGCCGAACGCCGACCACTTCTCCAGGTCGAGGGTGACACCGGCCTGATCCGGCCGGACGAACACCGTGGCGGTCTCCCCGGGCTTCTCGGCGACAAGCGCGGCCACGGCGATCCACTGCGCACCCAAAGTGCCGGTGGCGTAATACTTCACACCGTTCAGGTCCCAGCGGCCGTCGGGGCGCCGCGTCACGGTGGTGCGGCGGTCCAGTGCGCTGGCGGTGCCGCGTTCGGCGGTCGCATTACCCAGTTGGCCGCCGGCGAGAATGTCGGCGTAGATCCGCGGGGCCGGCTGCTGGTCGACGGGCAGACCCGAAATCGCCTGGGAGATGACAAAATGCGCCAACAGCAGCTGCCCGACCGCACCGTCGCCACGGGACAACCGACGCAGCACCTCGACCTGCACCGAGGCCGGCAGGCCGGGCCCGCCGTGGGCGGCAGGCACGGGTACCGCGAGCAGACCGGACTCAGCGACCAGCCGCAATTGCGGGAGCAGCGAGGTGCCCTCGCGCTCGTATTGGGCTGACCGGGCGGCCAATTCGGCGACGACCGCATCGGCGGCGGCCAGGGCGGCCTGCGCGGTGTCCAACAGCGGTGGGGACGTGGTGATGGTTTCAGCGATATCGATGGCCATGGCGGGTGAGGCTACGGTCACCGATCGCCGGTGCCGAGAGTTGTGAGCAGCGCGAGTGAATCTATGGGGCGCGTCACGAATCGGTCCGCGCGGCGGCGGCAGTGCCACTATGGAAGATGTGACCGATATCCGAGATGCGGTCGGCGACGTGACCGTCGTCGACACCGAATACGGTCCCGTACGCGGCAGCACCGACGGGGCCGTCAACCGATGGCTGGGGGTGCGCTATGCCGCGCCGCCGGTCGGTGACCTGCGTTGGCGTGCTCCGCAGCCACCGGCGCGCTGGACCGAACCGGCAGACGCCACCCGGGTGGGCCCGGTGTGCCCACAACCGACCGACCCGCGGGTGCCGCTGGACCTGGGCGCACCCCAGGGTGACGACTTCCTGACACTCAACATCTGGTCGCCGACGCCGGACGACGCTCCCAAGCCGGTGCTGGTGTGGGTGCACGGTGGCGCCTACGTGCTGGGATCTTCGGCGCAACCGCTCTACCACGGCCGTGAGCTGGCGCTCGGCGGTGATGTCATCGTGGTCACCGTCAACTACCGGCTGGGTGCGTTCGGATTCCTGGATCTGTCCTGGCTCGGCGACGGTTTCGAGACCAACCCCGGGCTGCGCGATGTGCTGTGCGCGCTGCGCTGGGTGCGCGACAACATCGCCGGTTTCGGCGGGGATCCGGAGCGGGTGACGCTGTTCGGCGAATCGGCCGGTGGCGGGATCGTCACCACGCTGCTGGCCAGCCCGGCCGCCGAAGGCCTGTTCGCCAGGGCCATCGCCCAGAGTTCGCCGGTGACCTCGGTGTACGACCAGAACCGGGCACAGCACATCGGCGCGCAGTTCCTCGGTGAGCTGGGCATGACCGCACGGCAGGCAGGTCAACTCACCCAACTGCCGGTATCGGCGATCGTCGCCGCTTCCAAGCAGTTGTTCAACGATGTGCCGCAACTGGCGCCCGGCACGCTGGCGTTCGCGCCGATCGTCGACGGCGATGTGGTGCCCGACTATCCGGTGCAGACCGCCCGGGCCGGCCGCACGCTGCCGGTGCCGCTGATCATCGGGACCAATCAGCATGAGGCGGCGCTGTTCCGCTGGATGCGCTCACCACTGCTGCCGATCACCGCACAGGCCATCACCGAGATGTTCGCCGCGATCGCCGCCGAGCAGCCCGGACTGCAGATCCCGACCCAATCCGAACTCGGTGCGGCGTATCCCGGGCGGGGTAAGAAGCCCGGGCTCGGGGTGGCCCGCGACGTCGGCTTCCGGATGCCGTCCATCTGGTTCGCCGAGGGCCACCAGCGGGTGGCCCCGGTCTACATGTACCGCTTCGACTGGAGCACCCCGATGCTGCGGGCACTGGGCCTGGGCGGCGCGCACGCCACCGAACTGCCCTATGTGTGGGGCAATCTGGTCGCCGGGCGCAAGGACCCGACGTTCAAGTTGGGCGGGCTGGCCGCGGGCACCGAGGTGTCACGGCGCATGCGCGCCCGCTGGTGCAGCTTTGCCAAGGGCACCGGTCCCGAGGCCGAGGCGGCGACGTCCTGGCGTCCCTACCGCCCCGACGATCGGGCCAACCTGGTGATCGGGCGCGATGACGAGGTGGTCGTGGACCCCGATCATGTGCAGCGCAGCACCTGGGGTGAAGAGGTGCTCAGCTTTCGCTGACGCCGCCATGTGACGTATTACTCTCGTCACATGGATGTGGTCGTGACCGTGCTCGACGCGCTGCCCCCGCAGATGCGCGACCCGGTGCTGTTCGCCATCCCGTTCTTCGTCCTGTTGCTGGTGCTGGAATGGACCGCCGCCCGCCGCCTCGAGCATCTGGAGTCCGATCGCACGCCCGCCGGGGCATATCAGCGTCGGGACGCCTGGACCAGCCTGTCGATGGGTCTGGTGTCGGTGGTGACGACCGCAGCCTGGAAGGCCGGCGCACTGCTCGGTTATGCGGCGATCTACGCCTATCTGGCGCCCTGGCACCTGCCGGCCGATCGCTGGTACACCTGGGTCATCGCCCTGCTCGGGGTCGACCTGTTGTTCTACGCCTATCACCGGGTGGCGCACCGGGTCCGGTTGATCTGGGCCACCCACCAGGCGCACCACTCCAGCCAGTACTACAACTTCGCCACCGCGTTGCGGCAGAAGTGGAACAACAGCGGCGAGATCCTGATGTGGATTCCGTTGCCATTGCTGGGTGTACCGCCGTGGATGGTGTTCGCCAGCTTCTCGGTGAACCTGATATACCAGTTCTGGGTGCACACCGAGCGGATCGACAAGCTATGGCGGCCAATCGAATTCATCTTCAACACGCCGTCGCACCATCGGGTCCACCACGGCATGGACCCGGAATACCTGGACAAGAACTACGGCGGGATCCTGATCATCTGGGACCGCATCTTCGGCTCGTACACCGATGAATTGTTCCGGCCGCATTACGGATTGACCAAACAGGTGGACACCTTCAACATCTGGAAACTGCAGACCCACGAATACGTGGCGATCGCCCGCGACATGCGCCGCGCGCGCCGCTGGCGGGACAAGCTGGGATACTGTTTCGGCCCGCCGGGATGGGCGCCGCGCACCGCCGAGACCGTCGATGCCGGTCTGTCCTCGGCCACCGCGCCGACCGCGTAGGGTGCCGGAGGTGGATACCGTATTCGATGCCGACGTCGACCCGGCGCTGGTCGAACGTTCGCTGGCGGCAAGCACGTTCGGCCCGATGTGGTTGGACATCCTGCGCCCGGAGTATCCGCGCCTGAGCGGCAGGCAGACCTGCGACCTGCTGGTGGTCGGCGGCGGGTACACCGGACTGTGGGCGGCCCTGCACGCCGCCGAACGGCATCCGGACCGCAAGGTGGTGTTGATCGAGGCCGACCGGATCGGCTGGGCCGCCTCGGGGCGCAACGGTGGTTTTGTCGACGCCAGCCTGACTCATGGTGCGGCGAACGGAAAGTCCCGTTGGGCCGCCGAATTCGACACCCTCGAAGTCCTCGGCATGGAGAACCTGGACGGGATGGCCGCCGATATCGCCCGGCTCGGGCTGGATGCGGAGTGGGAGCGGACCGGCATGCTGTCGGTGGCCACCGAACCGCATCAGGTGGACTGGCTGGTCGAGGCCGCGGCCGACGGTGAGGGCCGGTATCTGGCACTCGATGAGGTCCGGGCCCAGGTGAATTCGCCGACGTATCTGGCCGGGCTGTTCGCCGAGGACAGTTGTGCGCTGGTGCATCCGGCCAAGCTGGCCGTCGAGCTGGCCCGGGCCGCCCGCGAGGCGGGGGTGCAGATCTACGAGCAGGCCAAGGCGATGACGTTGGAGTCGAATGGCACCGGGGTGACCGTCGGCACCGGCTCCGCCGAGGTGACCGCCCGGCAGGTGGTGCTGGCGACCAACGTGTTCCCCAGCCTGATCCGGCGCAACCGGTGGTACACCGTCCCGGTGTACGACTACGTGTTGTCCACCGAACCGTTGACGCCGGCGCAGCTGGACCGGATCGGGTGGGCCGGCCGCCAGGGCGTGGGGGACTGCGCCAACCAGTTCCACTACTACCGGCTCAGTGCCGACAACCGGATCGTGTGGGGTGGATACGACGCCGTCTATCACTTCGGGCGGCGGGTGGATGCCGCCTACGAGGACCGTGACCAGACCTACCGGCGCCTGGCCGAGCACTTCTTCATCACGTTCCCCCAGCTCGACGACATCCGGTTCAGCCATCGCTGGGCAGGTGCCATCGACACCAACACCCGGTTCTGCGCGCACTGGGGTACCGCGCACGGTGGCCGCGTCGCGTATGTCAACGGTTTCACCGGGCTCGGGGTGGGTGCGACCCGGTTTGCCGCCGATGTCTGTCTGGATCTGCTCGACGGGCTGAGTACCCCGCGCACCGAGTTGGAGATGGTGCGCCGCAAGCCGCTGCCGTTCCCGCCCGAACCGATCGCGTCGGTCGGCATCCAGGCGACCCGCTGGTCGCTGGACCGCGCCGATCATTCGGCGGGCCGGCGCAATCTGCTGCTGCGCACCCTGGACAGCTTGGGTCTGGGCTTCGACTCCTGACGTTTCCGAATTGTTCCGCTTATGTCGAGCGCAAACCGCCACGGCGACAACGTCGATCACTACGCTTTGCGGTACGCAATAGCGAAAGGGGAGCGGACATGGGGGATCGACTTCACGCTGGTGAGAAGCTCGAACGTGGGCAGTCGCTGACGTCACGGAACGGGGCCTACCGCCTCGACCTGCAGGGCGACGGGAACCTGGTGCTCTACGCAGGTGACACCGCGGTCTGGTCGACCGAGACCAACGGTCAGGATGTGGTGCGCGCCGAGGTGCAGAAGGACGGCAACTTCGTGCTCTACACCCCGGACAAACCGGTCTGGCACACCGACACCAAGGGGGCCAAGGACGTCCGACTGATCCTGCAGGACGACCGTAACGTGGTGCTCTACGGTTTCGACGGCGTGGCGTGGGCGTCGGGAACCGATACCACCGAACGGCCACCCGCCGGCGAGTCCGTTCCGGCGCCGGCTGCCGCCGACAGCGCCGAGCCACCGGCCGTGGCCGCCGAACCCGAGGTGGAACTGGCGGCCGCGGAGGAACCCGCGCCGACTCCGGAGCCGGCCGCACCGGCCGCTCCGCCGCCACCGCCCCCGCCGCCTGCCCCGCGCAGCTACACCGTCGTTTCCGGCGACACCCTGTGGGCAATCGCGGAACGGTTCTACGGCGACGGCAACCAATACCCGCGCATCGCCGAGGCCAGCGGGGTGGCGAATCCGGACCTGATCCACCCCGGCCAGGTGCTGACCATTCCCTGATTCAGCCACTTCCTCCGCGAGATTGCAGTTATCGGCGTAGGCACTTGGGCGGATTCACGGGGAACGGTCACTACGGCATGGGGCTGAAGTGACTGGTGTGACACACGTCTTGTTACGGGATGTGTGGTGTAACGAGATCTGACCGTTATCCGATTCACCTGACAGCACCCCGGTAGCGTCATCCGAAGAGGGGTGGGGGATCGGAGGGCTCCATGCGCGCACGGCTTTTCCTGACCACCGCCGCGACGGCAATGGCCGCGGTCACGCTGTCCCCGACCGCTCCCGCCGGCGCCGAACCCGGTGTCACCGTGCATCCCGGGATGGAGATCAGGCAGGGCGGCACCTTGTGCACGCTGGGCTTCGTCGACCCCGTCGCACGGGTGGCGTTCACCGCCGGGCACTGCCGCGGCCAGGGCCCGGTCACCGACCGGTTCGGCAATGTCGTCGGTGCCATGGCGCTCTCCGATGACAACACTCCCGACGGCGCGACCGTCACCGGCGATCACCAGATCTCGGACTGGGGCGCCATCACCCTGCATCCCGATGTCGCGGTCAACACCGTGCTGCCCGGCGGCCGGGCGCTGGTGATGGACCAGGCGCTCCCGGTGCAACAACCCGGCCAGCCGGTCTGCCACTTCGGTGTCGTCACCGGTGAGAGCTGCGGCACAGTCGCAGCGGTCAACAATGGCTGGTTCACCATGAAGGACGGCGTGGTCAGCCAGAAGGGTGACTCCGGCGGCCCCGTCTACGTGCTCAACCCGGACGGCAGCGCGGTCATCGTCGGCCTGTTCAACAGCACCTGGGGTGGCGCGCCGACGGCGGTGTCCTGGCAGTCGACTGTCCCACGCATCCGGGATGCCGTCGCGACTCAGCCGGCCAGCTCGAACACCGGGATCGAGGCGGCGATCTCGCTGACCTCCGAATCGGTCGACGAGGGTGTCAACCCGCCGGCGTGACCCTTGACCTCCCAGTACCACCGGTCCAGATAGCGCCGGATCAGTTCCGGCTTGTCGGCATCGGGAACCTCCACCGCGCGTAACTGTTTGCGGTTCCACCGCGGGCCGGTCTCGACAGTGCCCGCCGCCCGGGTGTTGCGCACCCAGTGGGTGTTCCCGCGGGTGGCCACCAGGTAATCGCGACCGTCGACCGTCAGCACATTTACGACGACCGACCGCCACTGGCCGGTGCTGCGGCCGCGGACCCGCAGGGCCCGGCTGCCGGCGATCTCGACACCCCATTCGGCCAGCCGGCGGATGACGGCGTTGGCGGCCCGGGCGATGCGGTCGGGTTCGTCATAACGAATGGTCATTGGTTCCTCCTTCAATTTGTGAGCGGTGCTCTCACATTCACGATGGCAGTGCAGGCTCCAAAAATCAAGAGCAGTGTTCTCATTTGTGGCAGACTGGCCCGGTGGGTAAACGGCAGGAGGCCCGGAATCGCATCGAGGTGCAGATCGTCGAGGTGGGACGCCGGCATCTGGCGACCGACGGCGCCGCCGGGTTGTCGCTGCGAGCGGTGGCCCGCGACCTGGGCATGGTGTCCTCGGCGGTGTACCGCTACGTGGCCGATCGCGACACTCTGCTGACCCTGCTGCTGGTGGATGCGTACGGCGAACTGGCCGATGTGGTTGATGCCGTCGCGGTGGATGTCGACGCGCCATGGGACCGCCGGTTCGGCGCGCTCGCGCACGCCGCCAGAGACTGGGCGCTCGCGCAACCGGCCCGCTGGGCCCTGCTGTACGGCAGCCCGGTGCCCGACTATCACGCGCCCGCCGAGCTGACCGTGGGGCCCGGCACCCGGGTCATCGCGACCCTGTTCGCGGTGGTGGCCGACGGCATTCGGGTTGGGTCGATACCGGACCCGGAAGATATTGCAGCCGAGCCGGTTTCGAGTGACTTCGACGGAATTCGGGCGGAGTTCGGATTTCCCGGGGGTGATCGGGTGATGCTGCGCTGTCTGACGGTGTGGGCGGCATTGGTCGGTGCGATCAGCCTGGAGGTGTTCGGTCAGTACGGCGCGGACACACTGACCGACGCCCGGGCGGTCTTCGGTGGCCAGATCGACCTGCTGACGCAGCTGCTGGCGCAAAACTAGAACATGTTCTAGCCATCGTGGCGCACGGGCGATATCCTCACTGCGATGCTTGATCAGACACCTGTCCAGGTTGCCTGGGTGACCCGTGACCTCGATGCAGGAGAGCAGATGCTCAGTGCGCTGCTCGGTGCGCGCCGATGGTTCCGGATGCCCGGTGTGCACTTCGGGCCGGACGCTTGCACCTACCGCGGTGCGCCCGCCGACTTCACCGCCGATATCTCGCTGAGCTATGCCGGAGACCTGCAGCTGGAACTGATCGCGCCGGTCTCGGGGCCGAGCATCTATACCGAATTCCTCGCCGAGTCGGGCCCCGGGCTGCATCACATCTGTGTCGTCGTGCCCGACGAGGATGCCTTCGAGACCCGGCTGCGCGATGCCGAATCCGCCGGGGCACCCGTCGTCACCCGGGGTGTGATGCCCGGCGGTATGCGATTCGGTTATGTGAGCGCCCCGGACGCGGGTGTGCCCTATCTCGAGATCGCCCATATCCCACCGGATATCCAGGCCTTCTTCGACCACATCAAACAACAGCAGTGACGCGCGAGGAGAAAACGATGAGCCTGCAACAGATTCCGGACGCCGTCGGGGTGGCCGATGTGGACACCTGGTCCGACGAGGTCGACGTCGTCGTCCTCGGGTTCGGCATCGCCGGTGGATGCGCCGCGGTTTCCGCCGCCGCGGCCGGTGCGCGGGTTCTGGTGTTGGAGAAGGCTGCCGCGGCCGGTGGCACCACCTCGATGGCCGGCGGCCATTTTTATCTCGGCGGCGGTACCGCGGTCCAACAGGCCACCGGCCACGAGGACAGCGCCGAGGAGATGTACAAGTACCTGGTCGCGGTCACCGAGGATCCCGAACTGGACAAGATCCGGGCCTACTGCGACCAGAGCGTCGAACACTTCGACTGGCTTGAGGCCCTTGGCTTTCAGTTCGAGCGCAGCTACTACCCGGGCAAGGTGGTGGTGCCGCCGGGCACAGAGGGGCTGTCCTATACCGGCAATGAGAAGGTCTGGCCGTTCAACGAACAGGCCAAGCCGGCACCGCGCGGCCACTCGGTACCGGTGCCCGGTGAACTCGGCGGCGCGGACATGGTGATCCAGCTGCTGCTCAAGCGGGCCGCCGAACTCGGTGTCCAGTTCCGCTACGAGACCGGTGCCACGAACCTGATTGTCGATGCCGGGTCAGTGGTCGGGGTGCGCTGGAAGCATTTCACCGATACCGGTGCGGTGAAGGCGAAGTCGGTGGTGATCGCCGCCGGCGGCTTCGCGATGAACGCCGAGATGGTGGCGCAGTACACCCCCGAACTCGGGCAGGAACGCAAGACCAAACATCACGGCACGGTGGCGCCCTACATCCTGGGCAACCCCAACGATGACGGGCTGGGGATCAAACTCGGTGTGTCGGTCGGCGGGGTCGCCAAGAACCTGGACCAGAAGTTCATCACCGCGGCGGCCTACCCGCCCGAGATCCTGCTGACCGGCGTGATCGTCAACTCCGACGGGCAGCGCTTCGTCGCCGAGGACTCCTACCATTCGCGAACCTCGGCGTTCGTTCTGGAGCAGCGTGATCATGCGGCATACCTCATCGTCGACGAGGCGCATATGCAGATGCCGGAGATGCCGCTGATCAAGTTCATCGACGGATACGAGACGGTGGCTGAGATAGAGACCGCACTGGGCATCCCGGCCGGCAACCTGGCCGCCACCCTGGACCGCTACAACACCAACGCCGCGGCCGGATCCGACCCGGACTTCCACAAGCAGCCGGATTACCTTGCCCCACAGGACACCGGCCCGTTCGCGGCCTTCGACCTGACCCTCGGGGTGGCGATGTATTCGGGCTTCACCATGGGCGGGCTGACGGTGTCGCTGGACGGTGAGGTGCTCGACGGTACCGGTGCCGCGGTGCCGGGACTGTACGCCGCCGGGGCGTGCGCATCCAACATCGCGCGCGACGGCAAGGGATATGCCAGCGGTGTGCAGCTCGGCGAAGGATCGTTCTTCGGGCGGCGGGCGGGCGATCACGCAGCGCGGCGGGCCGGCGCGCACGCGGCCACACGGGGGTAAGTCCCGGCCGAAACTGGGGAAGATGACGGGTTTTCGTCGAATTCCCGCCATCTACTTCAGGTTCGACGCTACTCGGTGGTGCGCGGCTTCCCGGTCTCCTCGTCGACCTCGCCGAGCACCCATTCGCCACCGCCGAGCAGGTGCAGATGCTTCTCGTGGTGCTCGCCGACCGTGCTGCGGTGGGTGACGCTGACCAGGATGGTGTCCGGCAGCTCCCGGCGCACCAGGTCGTACATGGTGAACTCCAGACCTTCATCCAGCGCCGAGGTCGCCTCGTCGAAGAAGACCACCCGCGGTTTGGTCAGCAGCACCCGGGCGAACGCGATGCGTTGCTGCTCACCGGGGGAGAGCACCTTCACCCAGTCCGCAACCTCGGACAACCGCCGCGAGCACTGCGGTAGCGACACTTTGTCCAGCGCGGCGATCAGCTCCTCGTCGGAAAGCTCCTCGGGTCCCTTCGGATAGGACACCACCGCGCGCAGATCACCGAGCGGCACATACGGCATCTGGGACAGGAACATCGTCTCGTTGATGCCGGCCGGGCAGCGCAGGGTGCCGGTCGTGAACGGCCACAGCTGCGCGAGGCTGCGCAGCAGTGTGGTCTTACCCGCGCCGGACTGGCCGGTCACGATCAGCGTGTCACCCGGGAACATCTCCAGGTTCAGATCGTCGACCAGCAGTTCACCGGTCGGGGTGCGGACGTCGACATTGCGGATCTCGACCGGGCAGTCGCCGCACGGTTCGACATTGAGTTCGGGCAGCTCGCGGCCCTCCTCGTTGGCGACCACCAGACCGTGCAGACGGATGATCGAGGCGCGCCAACCGGCGAACGCGTCATAGGAGTTACGGAAGAACGACAGCGAGTTCTGGATGCTGCCGAATGCCGACGACGTCTGCGAGACATCGCCGAGCTGGATCTCGCCGGCGAACAACCGCGGTGCCTGGATGATCCAGGGCAGCGGGTTGATGATCTGGCTGACCGACAGGTTCCAGCCGTAGAACCCGATCGACCGGTTCAGGTACCGCTTGTAGTTGGCCACGATCGGTTCGAACCGCTTGCGCAGCTGCACCCGCTCGGCGACCTCACCACGGTAGAACGCCACCGACTCCGAGGCGTCGCGCAGCCGGACCAGGGCGTACCGGAAGGCGGCGTTGTACTTCTCGTTGTCGAAGGTCAGCCGGATGATCGGCCGGCCGATCCAGAACGCGATGACGGTGGCGATCAACACGTACACGATCGCGATCCAGAACATCGCCCGCGGCACGTTGACGCCGAACATCTCGTAATTGCCCGACAGGTTCCACAGAATCGCGGTGAACGAAATCACCGACGCGATGGCCTCGATGGCGCCGAAGAGCAACGTCGCGCCGCTGGTGTTGTTGGGCGTGTTCGGCAGCGGGCCGATATTGGTGGTGAAGATGTCGATATCGGCCTGGATGCGCTGATCCGGGTTGTCGATGGTGTCATCGATGAATCGGCTGCGGTAGTAGGCCTTGCCGTCGAGCCAGTCGTTGGTCATCCGGCCGGTCAGCCAGGCCCGCCAAGCCAGCATGAACCGCTGCATCATGAACAGGTCGAGCATCACCCGGGTGACGTGGATGGTGGCCAGCACCGCGAAAGTCCAGATGGCGAACCAGAATCCGTCGATACCGGACTGCCTGACCGCCTCGTCACCTCCGGACAGGCCCTGCACCGCCACCTGCGCGGCGCTCATCATGTCGTTGCCCTGGAAGCTGAGCAGCACGTCGATGCGCACACCGGCGATGACCGACAGCAGGATCGCGCCCAACCACAGCCACACCTTCAGCGATTCGCGTCCGGTGAAGTAACTGCCGGTCACCCGCCAGAACTGGCGACCCCAGGTGGTGAACTTGGCCAGCAGCACGAGGACCACCAGGGTGCTCACCGCGGCGATCGCCCACGCTCTGGCAATCCAGATGAGCGACGTGACCAGCTCGGCGCCCCAGTCGAGGGTCGGAGTGAACATCTCCATGCGGGCAAGGTACCCCTTGCGGATGTCGGCAGCGTGTTACGGGGCGTCGGCGATGTCCGGGCTCACCCCGGTGAGTTCCCCGGTCGCCCACCGGCCGTCCCCGCTCAGGTCCAACCGGCGCCGGTGCAGTGCCGCCACGCTGCGCCGGTGACTCACACTCACCCAGGTCGTCCCGGGTAGTTCCGCGGACAGCAGTCGGTAGAGCATCAGCTGCAGCCCTTCGTCGAGCGCGGCGGTCGACTCGTCGAGGAAGACGACGGCCGGCCGGTGCAGCAGCACCCGGGCGAATGCCACCCGCTGCTGTTCACCGGGAGACAGGATGGCGGCCCAGTCACGGGTGTCGCCGAGTTGCAGCAGCAGATGTGGCAGCGCGACCTGCGTCAGCACCCGCTGGATCTGGTCATCGGTGAACTCGCCCGGCTCACCCGGATAGCCGACCACCGCGCGCAGCGTGCCCAGCGGCAGATAGGGCACCTGCGGCACGAACATCGTCGCCGCCGGGCGCTCGACGATGCCGTCCGCGTACGGCCACAGACCGGCAAGGCTTTCCAACAACACCGTCTTGCCCACCCCGGACGGGCCGGCCAGCAGCAGACTCTCCCCGGCGGCCACGCTCAGATCGAGTCGCTCGACCAGCGCCCGGCCATCCGGGGTGCAGACGGTGACCGCGTGCAGGCGCAGCGTGCCGTCGGTCGAGGTGGTGCTGCGCAGGCCGGGCATCGCGGCGGCCCGGCGGTTGGCATCGCGCAGTCCGTCGAGGCGCAGCAGTGCGGCCCGGAATCCGGCGAAGCTGTCATAGCTGACCCGGAAGAACGACAGACCGTCGTGGATGGCGTGGAACGCGGTGGCCGACTGCATGACGTCGCCGAAGGAGATCTCATTCGCGAACAGCCGCTGTGCCTGCACGATGTATGGCAGCGGATTGATGGCCTGGCTCACCGTGATGTTCCACCCGAGGAACAACATCATCCGGTTCAGCCAGGCCCGGTAGTTGTGCAGCACACCGTTCAGGCGGGTGTCGAGGTCGCGGCGTTCGGCCTGCTCGCCCCGGTACAGGCCGACGCCGCCGGCGGCATCCTTGAGCCGGATCATCGCGTACCGGAAGCCGGCGTTGCGCCGCTCGTTGCGAAAGCTCAGTCCGATCAGCGGGCGGCCCACCCAGAACGCCACCAGCGTGGCGGCCAGTACGTAGCCGAGCACGATCCAGAACAGCGCACGCGGCAGCACGAACCCGAACAGGTTCAGCGGCCCGGACAGGTTCCACAGGATGACACCGAAGGATGCGACCGTCAGCAGTGACTCCACCGCGCCGAACAGCAGGATGTGGTTGGAGCCGTTGGCCGGGTTGTTGGGTTCGGCCGACCCGGTGGTGACGATGTCGACGTCGGCCTGGATGCGCTGGTCGGGGTTGTCCAGCGTGCCGGTCGGGTCCCGGACGAACCGGCCGCGGAAATAGGCGTGGCCGCCCAGCCAGTCGTCGAGCATCCGCCGGGTCAGCCACCGCCGCCAGTCGATCAGGAACCGTTGGGTGAGGTACAGGTCGACGAAGAACCGGGCCACGAACGCCGTTGCCAGCAGCGCGTAGATGAGTAGTGCGTCCCAGAACCCCGCCACCCCGGCATCGGAGCCCTGAAATACCAGCTGCAGCGAGGTGAACAGATCGTTGGTGTAGTAACTGATCAGCACCGTCAAGCGCACCGCGATCACGGTGGACAGCAGCAGGGCCGCCACGATCAGCCAGACCCGCAGGCTGCGACGACCGGCGAAATAGCCGCCGGTGATCCGGACGAACTGCCTGCCCCACTCGGTGCGGCGCGCCACCAGCGCCACCACCGCCGCCAGGCAGACCGCGGCGATGCCGAACGCCTGCAGGATCCACACCGCCGAACGGCCGAACTCGGTGCTCCAGTCGATCGAGGGGCCGAGCGTCACAGGGATCATCGGTGTCCGTCCGGTCGGTGTCTGCGACGGAAGCTACACCCACCGCGGCGCCCAGACGGCGCTGCTACGGCCGTGCCACGCCCGCGTACCGTATGACTGTGGCTGTGAGTTCCAAGACCTCGAAGGCGTCCAAGTCCGGCGGCCGGTTCAGCAACCGGTTCTGGAAGATGCTGGGCGCCAGCACCGACAAGGACCAGGCGAAGTCCATGGCGGCGGTGCGCGCCTCGGCCAAGTTCGACGAGAAGGCCGCCGGCCTCGACGACGAGCAGCTGCGCAAGGCGGCGGGTCTGCTGGTGCTCGACGACCTCGCGGATTCCACCGATATCCCGCAGTTCCTGGCGCTGGTGCGGGAGGCTTCCGAGCGGGCGATCTCGTTGCGGCCTTTTGATGTCCAGTTGCTCGGGGCGCTGCGCATGCTGGCCGGGGATGTCGTGGAGATGGCCACCGGTGAGGGCAAGACGCTGGCCGGCGCGATCGCCGCGGCCGGATACGCGATCGGCGGACGCAGCGTGCACGTCATCTCGGTCAACGACTACCTGGCCCGTCGAGATGCCGAATGGATGGCCCCGCTGCTGGAGGCGCTGGGGCTGACCGTCGGCTGGATCACCGCCGACTCGACACCGGCGCAGCGTCGCGAGGCCTACGGCTGCGACATCACCTACGGGTCGGTCAACGAGATCGGCTTCGACGTGCTGCGCGACCAGCTGGTCATCTCCGTCGACGACCTGGTCTCGCCGAGCCCGGACGTCGCGCTGATCGACGAGGCCGACTCGGTGCTCGTCGACGAGGCCCTGGTGCCGCTGGTGCTGGCCGGCACCAGCCACCGCGAGACGCCGCGGCTGGAGATCATCCGGCTGGTAGGCGACCTGCGCGAGGGCGCGGAATACGAGACCGACGCCGACCGACGCAATGTGCAACTCACCGACGCCGGTGCACGCAAGCTGGAAGCCTCGCTCGGCGGGATCGACCTGTACTCCGACGAGCACGTCGGCTCCACACTCACGGAGGTCAACGTCGCGCTACACGCGCACGTGCTGCTGGAACGCGATGTGCACTACATCGTCCGCGACGACGCGGTGCACCTGATCAACGCCTCGCGCGGCCGGATCGCCTCGCTGCAGCGCTGGCCCGACGGCCTGCAGGCCGCGGTGGAGGCCAAGGAGGGCCTCGACATCACCGAGACCGGGGAGGTGCTCGACACCATCACGGTGCAGGCGCTGATCAATCGCTACCCGCGGGTGTGCGGGATGACCGGTACCGCGCTGGCCGCCGGCGAGCAGCTGCGCCAGTTCTACAAACTGGGCGTCTCGCCGATCCCGCCGAACACCCCGAACGTGCGCGAGGACGAGGCCGACCGCGTCTACATCACGGTCGCCGCCAAGAACGACGCCATCGTCGAGCACATCACCGAGGTACATGCCACCTCGCAGCCGATCCTGGTCGGCACCCGCGATGTGGCCGAATCCGAAGATCTGCACGAACGCCTGATCAAGGCGGGCATCCCGGCCGTGGTGCTGAACGCGAAGAACGACGCCGAGGAGGCCGCCGTCATCGCCGAGGCCGGCACCGAGGCCCGGGTCACGGTGTCCACCCAGATGGCCGGTCGCGGTACCGATATCCGGCTGGGTGGCTCCGATGAATCGGGCCATGATGCGGTCGCCGAGCTCGGCGGCCTGCACGTCATCGGCACCGGGCGGCACTACACCGAACGGCTGGACAACCAGCTGCGCGGCCGCGCCGGGCGCCAGGGTGATCCCGGTTCGTCGGTGTTCTTCTCCAGCTGGGAGGACGACGTGGTGGTGTCCTTTCTGGAGCCCAACAAGCTGCCACTGCAGACCGACGGCGACGGCAGGATCACCAGTCCCAAGGCCGGAGTGCTGCTCGACCACGCCCAGCGTGTCGCCGAGGGCAAGACGCTGGACCTGCACGCCAACACCTGGCGCTACAACCAGCTGACCGCCCAGCAGCGCGCCATCCTGGTCGACCGTCGTGACACCCTGCTGCGCACCGATGCGGCCCGCGAGGAGCTCGAAGAGCGTTCACCCAAGCGCTACGCGCTGATCGCCGAGAATGTCTCCGAGGAACGGCTGACCGAGATCTGCCGGCTGATCATGCTGTATCACCTGGACCGCGGCTGGGCCGACCACCTGGCGTATCTGGCCGATATCCGGGAGAGCATCAGCCTGCGCGCACTGGGCAACCAGAGCCCGCTCGACGAGTTCCACCGGATGGCGGTCGACGCGTTCGCCTCGCTGGCTGCCGACGCCATCGAGGCGGCGCAGCAGACCTTCGACACCGCCAACATCGTCGACAGCGACGAGGACGGGGTGGCCGGTCTCGATCTCTCCAGGCTGGCGCGGCCGACCTCGACGTGGACCTACATGATCCACGACGATCCGCTTGCCGATAACGTCATGTCGGCGCTGAGCCTGCCGGGCGTGTTCCGCTAAGTTTCTAGCCATGGACGGGGGAGCGGGATCCCGGGCGAGCGGAGCGACGGGAGATGGGCCCCGTGCGGGCCGGGATCGAATTTTCACGATCCCCAATGTGCTCTCGGTGATCCGGCTGCTGCTGGTGCCGGTGTTCCTGTACCTGCTGTTGATCGCCGGAGCCGTCGGGTGGGCCGTGGCGATCCTGATGTTCAGCGGGTTCTCCGACTGGGCGGACGGCAAGATCGCCCGCCTGGTCGACAACCAATCCTCGCGCCTGGGCGAGCTGCTGGACCCCGCGGTGGACCGCATCTACATGGTGGTGATCCCGGTGGCGTTGGCCGCCGCCGGCGTGGTGCCGTGGTGGTTCGTGGTGGTGCTGCTGGGTCGTGATGTGCTGCTGGCGGCGACGCTGCCGCTGCTGCGCGGCCGTGGGCTGACCGCGCTGCCGGTCACCTATATCGGCAAGGCCGCCACCTTTGCCCTGATGTCCGGGCTGCCGCTGGTCCTGCTCGGCCAGTTCGACGCCTTGTGGAGCCGGATCATCCTGGCCTGCGGATGGGCGTTCCTGATCTGGGGGCTGGTGCTCTACCTGTGGTCGGCCGTGGTCTATCTGGTTCAGGTGCGGCTGGTGTGGCGGCGGCTGCCCCGTACCCCCGCACCGCGCAAGCGGGTCGCCGATGGTTGAGCCGCGCAACCCGCTGGGTGGCTACAACCCGCAGGCCGGTCTGAACGCGCACGAAGCCGATGCGCCGCAACGCATCCCGGTCCCGTCACTGTTGCGTTCGTTGCTGTCCGATCACCTGGACCCGGGCTATGCCGCCGCGGCCGCGGCACGGGCCGACGCACCGCCGCGGCGCCTCCGCGGGTGGGGCTGGACGCTGCTGGGCGGGCTGCTGGTCGCCGCGGTCTTCGCCGCGGCGGCATCGCAGGCGCAGTCGCTGGCCCCGGCCAACCGGCAGACCCAGCAGGTGTTGGCCGACAGTGCCCGCGCCGCCGAGGCCCGTACCGCCGCCGTCGAGGCCACCCGCGACACGTTGGCCGCCGACGTCGAGACAGAACGGCGCAGCCGGCTGGCCGGTGACGAGCAGGGCCGGCTGCTGCTGGCCCAGCTCGACGATGCGGAGTTCGCCGCCGCCATCACCCCCGCCATCGGGCCGGGGCTGACGGTCACCGTCACCGATCCGGGCGTGGCCGGCGGGCTGACCGATGTGACCAAACAGCGGGTCGCCGGCAGCCAGCAGGTCATCCTGGACCGCGATCTGCAGCTGGTCGTCAACTCGCTGTGGGTCGGCGGTGCCGAGGCGGTGTCCGTCGGTGGGGTGCGGGTCGGGCCGAATGTCACCATCCGGCAGGCCGGTGGCGGCATCCTGGTCGACAACCGTCCCATCACCAGCCCTTATGACGTCATCGCGCTCGGTCCGCCGCACGCCATGCAGGACGTGTTCGACCGCAGTCCCGGCATGCAGCGGCTCCTGCTGCTGCAGCGGTCCTACGGGGTCGGGGTTACGGTCAGTGTCGGTGAAGCCCTGAGTGTGCCCGCAGGATCGGTCCGGGAGATCCGCTTCGCCAACGAGATCGGGCCTTAACCCATGGAACAGACATGATCGGAATCGCCGCGCTCGCCGTCGGCATCGTGCTGGGGCTGGTGTTCCACCCCGGGGTGCCCGAGGCCATCCAGCCCTACCTTCCGATCGCTGTCGTCGCGGCGCTGGACGCGGTGTTCGGCGGCCTGCGCGCCTATCTGGAAAAGATCTTCGATTCGAAGGTCTTCGTGGTGTCCTTCGTGTTCAACGTTCTGGTCGCCGCGTTGATCGTCTACGTCGGCGACCAGTTGGGTGTCGGTACCCAGTTGTCCACCGCCATCATCGTGGTGCTCGGCATCCGGATCTTCGGCAACGCCGCGGCGTTGCGCCGCAGACTGTTCGGAGCCTGAGGATGGCCGAGCATTCCGAGCCAGAGCACGGTCGGCACGAGATGCCGGCGGACAACGCCGCGGCGCCCCGGCGCACCCGGTCGCAGCTGGCCTTCGGTGCGCTCGGGGTGCTGCTGTGCGTCCTGCTCGGCGTCGCCATCGCCACTCAGGTGCGCCAGACCAACTCCGGTGATTCGCTCGACTCGGCCCGCCCTGCCGACCTGCTGGTACTGCTCGATTCACTGCAACAGCGCGAGGCCGCGCTCAACACCGAGGTCGCCGACCTGCAGCAGACACTGAACTCGCTGCAGGCCTCCGGCAGCAGCGATCAGGCCGCGATCGAGAACGCGCAGGCGCGACTGGAGGCACTGTCGATCCTGATCGGCAGCGTCGCCGCGGTGGGGCCGGGTGTCACGATCGCCATCGACGACACCGCGCGCGGCGTGTCCCCGGAAACCATGCTCGACGTCATCAACGAGTTGCGCGCCGCCGGTGCGGAAGCCATGGAGGTGCGCGGTACCGGCGGGCAGGAGCGCAGCGACTCGGGGAATGTCACCGGCGGTCAACCGGTCCGGGTGGGTGTCGACACCTGGGTGGTCGGTGCGCCCGGTGCGCTGCTGATCGACGGGGTGACGCTGGGATCGCCGTATTCGGTTCTGGCGATTGGTGATCCACCCACCCTTGCCGCCGCGATGAACATCCCGGGTGGGGCGATGGACAGCGTCAAACGGGTCGGGGGAGCGATGACGGTCACCCAGTCGGAGCGCGTCGACGTCACCGCCTTGCGGACACCGAAACCTCGCCAATACGCTCAGCCCGTCAAGTAAGCCCGCCCGCATCCGCCTGAAGGAGCCCCGTGAGCGAGATCCCGTCCGATCTGCAGTACACCGCCGAGCATGAGTGGGTGCGCCGCACCGGTGCGGACACCGTGCGGGTGGGTATCACCGATTACGCCCAGGCTGCACTGGGGGATGTGGTGTTCGTTCAGCTACCCGACGTCGGCGCCGCGGTCACCGCCGGCGACACCTTCGGTGAGGTCGAATCCACCAAGTCGCTGTCGGATCTGTACGCGCCGATCACTGCGAAAGTCATTGCGGTCAACGCTGAGTTGGAGGCCAACCCGGAGCTGGTGAACTCCGACCCGTATGGCGAGGGCTGGCTGGTCGAACTGCAGACCGAGGACTCCGCCCCGGAGGGGGCATTGCCCGGACTTCTGGACGCCGACGGCTACCGGGCAATCCTGCCCGAGTAGGTGTTGTTAGGGTTTTCGCCGAACGGTTCATCAGGGACAGGCGTGAGCAAGTCCGCGTCAGACGGATCCGGCGGTGGTGGACCCAATGGCCTGCCCGGCGCGGTACGGTCGATGTGAGACGCAATATGGTCAGAAGGGGCGGACGTGACGCCCCGGACGGCCACCGGCCAGGCACGCCACAGCAGCCAGTAGAGGAGCAGCGGGTGACGGAGAACAGCAACTTTCAGGCCGACCAGTCCGACGAAGTCACGGTGGAAACGACCTCGGTCTTCCGCGCGGATTTCCTCAACGAGTTGGATGCCCCGGCCAGCACCGGTACCGAGAGTTCGGTATCCGGAGTCGAGGGCCTGCCTGCAGGTTCGGCACTTCTCGTCGTCAAGCGCGGCCCCAACGCGGGGTCGCGGTTCCTGCTCGACCAGGCCACCACGTCGGCCGGTCGGCACCCGGACAGCGACATCTTCCTCGACGATGTGACGGTCAGCCGCCGGCACGCCGAGTTCCGGTTGGAGACCGGCGAGTTCCAGGTTGTCGACGTCGGCAGCCTCAACGGCACCTATGTCAACCGTGAGCCGGTGGACTCCGCGGTGCTGGCCAACGGTGACGAGGTCCAGATCGGCAAGTTCCGGCTGGTGTTCCTGACCGGACCCAAGTCCGACGACGCCGGCTGACGGCCGGAGCGCGCGCGAGGACCAGATGACCCAACCGGACCCGGCGCCCGCCGGGATGTCCATCGGAGCAGTGCTGGATCTGCTGCGCCCGGACTTCCCGGATGTGACCATCTCCAAGATCCGGTTCCTCGAGGCCGAGGGGTTGGTCACGCCGCAGCGGTCGGCGGCCGGTTACCGACGGTTCACCGCCTACGATTGTGCCCGGCTGCGTTTTGTACTGACCGCCCAGCGTGATCAGTACCTGCCGCTCAAGGTCATCAAGGCCCAGTTGGACTCCCAACCCGACGGCGAGTTGCCGGTCACCAAGACCGGTTACGGCGCGCCACGTCTGGTGCAGGTCTCCGATGCCGCCGACGCCGCAGATGCGGTGCGGCCCGCCCAGGTGCGGCTGAGCCGCGAGGACCTGCTGGAGCGGTCCGGCGTGGACAACACGATGCTGTCCGCACTCGTCACCGCCGGCATCATCAAGCCCGGGCCGGCGGGCCTGTTCGACGAGCATTCGGTGCTCATCGCGCAGTGCGCCCGCGCCCTGGCCGACTACGGTGTGGAACCGCGGCATCTGCGGGCCTTCCGGTCGGCGGCCGATCGGCAATCCGATCTGATCGCTCAGATCGCCGGACCGGTGGCGGCCGCGGGTAAGGCCGGCGCCCGGGACCGGGCCGACGACCTGGCCCGCGAGGTCGCCGCACTGGCGATCACCTTGCACACGTCGCTGATCAAGTCGGCGGTGCGCGACGTTCTCGACCGTTGAGGACTAGAATTTTCCACGACGGCTTCTTCGCGGAAGGCAGGCGCTGATGGGTGAGGTTCGGGTTGTCGGTATTCGCGTGGAGCAGCCCCAGAATCAGCCGGTGCTGCTGCTGCGTGAGTCCGAAGGCGACCGCTACCTGCCGATCTGGATCGGGCAGCCGGAGGCGCAGGCCATCGCCCACGAGCAGCAGGGCATCGAGGCGGCGCGCCCGCAGACCCACGATCTGATCCGCGATCTGATTGCCGCGTTGGGTCATTCGCTCAAAGAGGTGCGCATCGTCGATCTGCGTGAGGGCACCTTTTACGCCGATCTGATCTTCGACCGCGATATCAAGGTCTCGGCGCGCCCGTCGGACTCGGTGGCCATCGCATTACGCGTCGGGGTGCCCATCTATGTCGAGGAGGCCGTGCTCGAAGAGGCCGGCCTGCTGATCCCGGACGAGAACGGTGAGGACTCGGCCGAACCGGTGCGCGAGGATGAGGTCGAGAAGTTCAAGGAGTTTCTCGACAGCGTGTCACCCGATGATTTCAAGGCGACCTGACCAAGATCACGGATCCGTCTCGTGAGGTCGACACGCGGTGTGGGTGTGGGACGCGCGCGAAGCGGGCAGCCATACTTTTGATCGACGACGAGCAGTAGCGGCACTGTGTGGGGCGTATGCTCGACACATTCGACCCCGGTGTGGTGCGGGCACCGCCCCGGGAGCGATCGGCGAGAGGATGGACTGTGGGCGACACGCCACGCACGCCACACCAGGGGGAATTCGACCTTTCTTCGGAGTCTTCCGCGGGCGGATCGGCTCCGCCGGTGAGCAGGGTGGTCAGCGAACCCGTGCAGGGCGGACTGTTCCCCGATGACTCGATCCCCGACGAACTGGTCGGCTACCGCGGTCCCAGCGCCTGCCAGATCGCCGGTATCACCTACCGGCAGCTGGATTACTGGGCCCGCACGTCGCTGGTGGTCCCGTCGATCCGCGGCGCGGCCGGATCGGGCAGTCAGCGGCTGTACTCCTTCAAGGACGTCCTGGTCCTCAAGATCGTCAAGCGCCTGCTCGATACCGGTATCTCGTTGCACAATATCCGGGTCGCCGTGGATCACCTGCGCCAGCGCGGTGTCCAGGATCTGGCCAATATCACGCTGTTCTCCGACGGCACCACCGTGTACGAGTGCACCTCGGCCGAAGAGGTCGTCGACCTGCTGCAGGGCGGGCAGGGAGTGTTCGGTATCGCGGTGTCGGGCGCCATGCGGGAATTGACCGGTGCGATCGCCGACTTCCCCGGCGAGCGCGCCGACGGTGGCGAGTCGATCGCCGCGCCCGAGGACGAGTTGGCCTCGCGGCGCAAGAGCCGCGACCGCAAGATCGGATAGGTCCGCCGACTCACGAACCTGAAAAAAAGATGGCGAGGAATCTCTGATTCCTCGCCATCTTTGTCATTGTCGGCGCGTCGAGGTCGCGTCGCGGCGGCCCGATATCCCCCCGATCGGGATCGGCGAACATTTTTCTGGGATGGCGTTCGCCACAGTGACCCCGACCGCGCTCGGATGACGTTGCTCACACCCTGGGGATGTCGCAGGGTGGCATCTGCGGGTCCATGCCCTTCACCATGGGTTTCGGAAACCGGCAGCCGGTATCTGAACAGCTGGCAACAGGCCAGTGAACCGCAACCCGGTTACGTCCGTGTCACGTCGAAGTGACCACTGCTGCAGTTAAATTCGTGTTACAGGGCATCTGTTTGACAGATGTAGACGCTCGCTTTTGACTGTTTGACGCGGTCCAGTCTCACCTCGGAATCTTGACTTCATCGCGCTGGCATCGGTGCCGGCCCGGATCTCCAGTCTGAACCGAAATCTGTTGGGCCCATGAGAGGAAAACGATGAAGTCATTGACGAAGGTGATGGCCGCCTGCGGCGCGGCCACCGCGCTGGTGTTGACCGGCTGCTCCAGCTCGGCTGAAAGTAATTCCGGTGCAACGACACTGATGCTCGCCGTAGAGACCAGCGCCGGAGATCCGTTGGCCGACATGTTGCTTGCCTTTGCAGACGAGGTCGAGAACGAACTCGGCGACTCGGTCGAACTCACCGTGCAGACCGGCGGTGCGATCGGCGACGAGGAGGCGGTGCTGCAGGGCCTGCGGGCCGGAGCGATCGACATCGCCGCGGTCAGTGGTTCGGTCGCGAACCTGGATCCGAACTTCACCATCATGGACATGCCGTTCCTGTTCACCGACCGTGACACCGTGGTGGAATTCCTCGACGGTCCGTTCGGTGACGAGCTCAGCGAATCGCTGGTGGAATCGGTCGGAGCCCGCGTGCTCGGCTTCGGTGAGAACGGGTTTCGTCAGATCACCAACAATGTGCGTCCGATCAACACCTCGGCGGACCTGGCCGGGCTGAAGATCCGCGTGCCCGGCAACCCGGCCCGGGTCGCGCTGTTCGAGGCCCTCGGTGCCGCGCCGACCCAGATCGACATCGGTGAGGCCTACCTGGCGCTGGACCAGGGCGTCCTGGACGGCCAGGAGAATCCGCTCAAGGTCATCGACGCGTTCTCCTTCTACGAGAAGCAGCGTTACCTGTCGCTGACCTCGCACATCTACAGCCCGGTCTACCTGACCGTCAACGAGGACACCTGGCAGGGCCTCTCGCCGGAGATCCAGCAGGGCCTGGAGGCGGCCGCTGCGGCCGCGGCGGCGACCAGCCGCACCGCGGGTGCCGACGCCGACGAGCAGCTGCTGTCCAAGTTCGAGGCGGCCGGTGTGCAGGTCAACGAGGCCGACGTGAACGAGCTCAGTGCGGCCGTCACCGGCGTCCGCGACGACATCGCCGACGAGATCCCCGGCGACTTCGCCGGCCGCGTGCTCGCCGAGTACAGCCAGTGACCCCGGTGCAGCCCAGTAGCCGGCCCCGGCCCAGGCTTCCGCTCGGTGCGCTCAACACGGCGACCCGGATCGGGTTGGTGTATATGGCGTCCAGCACACTCATGGAGGCCGAGATGTACGCCATGGCCACGCCTGCGGCCACCATCCACACCAGCCGCGTCACCCTGCCCAGCGTCACCGTCGACGGTATCGACGCGATGATGCGATCGCCGGAGTTACGCACCGCCACCGAACTGGTGGCCCAGGCGCCGCTGGACGTGTTGGTGTTCGGCGGCACCAGTGCCTCCTTCCTGCACGGCACCGAATGGGACCGCATGCTCATCGGCCACCTCGAGGAATGGAGCGGACTCACCGGACGCTGTACCACCACCTCGACCGCGAGCATCGCCGCACTCAAGGCGGTGCAGGCCGGACCGATCAGCCTGGTCACGCCGTACCGGCAGGAGGTGATCGACCGCGCCACCCGGTTCTTCGGCGAGAACGGTCATCCCGTGGTCGCCAGCGTCGGCCTGGACATCACCAACGATCACGAACTGGCCCAGGTGCCACTGGAGCGCATCTATGACCTGGCGGTCCAGACCGACACCGACGACTCCACCGCGGTGTTCATCAGCTGCACCAACTTCGCCAGCGTCGGTGCCATCGCGGCGCTGGAGGCCGAACTGGGCAAGCCGGTGATCAGTGCGGTCCAGGCGTCGTTCTGGTATGCCCTGCAGATCGCCGGAGTGTGGGCGGCCCGGCCTGGCTTCGGCTCGTTGGTGGACACCCGGGTGGAGGATGGCGAGTGACGGCCCGCAACGAGATGCACCCCATCGCCGACCCCGCGGACGTGGAGATGCAGCTCGACTCCAGCTTCGGAGTCGACCCGAATCCAGGCAGTCACAAGCTGATCGACCGGGTACTGGAGATCCTCTGTGCCGGCATGCTGGCGGCGATCACCATCATCCTGTTCGCCAACGCGGTGCTGCGCTTCGCATTCAACTCGCCGCTGGGGTGGACCGAGGAACTGGTCACCGGGCTGATGCTGTGGCTGACCATGCTGGGCTTCACCCTCGGTGTGCGGCGGCGCGAATCGATCGAGATCCGGGCCTTCGTCGGCCGGTTTCCGCTCCGCGTGCAGGTGTGGCTGAAACTGGCCACCGATCTGCTGACCGCAGCGATACTGCTGCACCTGGCCTGGTTCGCCTATCTGTACGTCACCAAGTTCGGCGGTGACCCCAGCCCGTATCTGCGGCTGCCCAAGGGTTTCTTCCTCGCGGCCCTGCCGGTCGGGGCGACGGTCGCGGCACTGGTGGTGCTGTTCCAGTTGCCCGGGTGCCGGGCAGCGCTGCTGCGTCAGCTGGAAGAGGAAGAATCGTGATCCTGACCCTCACCCTGGTGGTGATCGTCGGCCTGCTGTTGCTGGGCACTCCGTTGATCATCTCGATGGCCAGCGGTGTCGCGGTCTACGCCACCCTGGGCGGTTCGTGGATGCTGCAGTATCCCCAACAGGTCACCGACGGGATGAGCAGCTTTGTGCTGCTCGCCATGCCGCTGTTCATCCTGGCCGGTGTGGTGATGAATGCCGGCGGGGTCGCCGAGCGGGTATTCGCCTTCGCCCGTGCGATTTTCGGATCGCTACCGGGTGGACTGGCCCAGGTCGACGTGTCGACCAGCTTGTTCTTCGGCGGGATGGTCGGTACCTCGGTGGCCGACCTGGCCGGTACCGGATCCACCCTGATCCCGCAGATGAAGAAGCACGGGTACCCCGGCCCGTACGCCGCCGCGGTGACGGCCTCGTCCTCGGGCATCGGGCCGCTGATCCCGCCGTCCTCGCCGATGATCCTTTACGCCGCGGCCACCGGCACCTCGCTGGGCGCCCTGTTCCTGGCCGGCATCATCCCCGGCGTGATCCTCACCGTCGTACTGATGGTCGTGGTGGCCGTGCAGGCCCGGCGCAACGGCTGGGGGGAGAAGATCCCATACAGCTGGCGCGAGGTGTGGCGCACGTTCCGCGGCGCGTTCCTGGCCTTCGGAGTGCCGCTGCTGGTGGTGCTGGGACTGACCCTCGGGGTGTTCACCCCCACCGAATCCGGGGCGTTCGCCGTGGTGTACGCGATCGTCATCTCCTCGGTGGTCTTCCGGTCGCTCGGCGCACGCAGGCTCTACCGGTGCCTGGTCGAGGCGGCCGTGCTGACCGGCGAGGTGATGCTGATCGTCGGCGTCTCGGTCGCGCTGGGTGCAGTGCTGGCGATGGCCGGATTGCCCAAGGCGCTCACCGAATTCGCCACCCACATCGTGCCGGGTGACGCCCAGCTCGGCTACGTCCTGGTGCTCACCGTGGTGGCCGTCCTGGCCGGCATGTTGTTCGATCCGCTGATCCCGGTGATCATGCCGGTGATGCTGCCCACCATGTTGGCCGTCGGCATCGACCCGGTGTACTTCGGCGTCATCATCGTGCTGACGGTGATCATCGGCCAGGTCACCCCGCCGGTGGCGATGTCGCTGGTGGTGGCGGCCAAGATCGCCAGGGTGGACGCGTGGCGGGTGTTGCGGGCCAACACCCCGTTCCTGGTGGCCACCGCCGCGGTGCTGCTGCTGGTCATCCTGTTCCCGGCGCTGGCCACCTGGCTGCCCACGACTTTGGGGGAGTGACACGGTGACCGGTGTGGATCAACTGCGCGGGATTTCGCTGACCCAGCTGCGTTATTTCATCCGGGTCGCCGAACGCGAGAGCATGACGCGGGCGGCCGAGGACCTGTTCGTCGCGCAGTCGGCGGTGTCCTCGGCCGTGGCCCACCTGGAGAAGGAACTAGGTGTGCAGTTGTTCATCCGACGCCACGCCAAGGGGCTGATCCTCACCGCCGCGGGCAAGGAGTTGTTGCTGCGCGCCCGACAGACACTGACCGCCCTGGCGGAGTCCCTTGAGTCGATAGCCGGTGAGTCGCAGGCATTCTGGGGTCCACTGCAGGTCGCGTGTTTCAGTCCGATCGCGCCGTTCTATCTGCCGGCGATTCTGGCCGGCCTCAAATTCGACCACCCCGGCCTGGAGGTCCACGTCACCGAGGCGGTCGCCGGCGAGGTCGGGGAGTATCTGGAGTCCGGACGGGCCGAGGTGGCGTTGACCTACGACCTGGCGCTCGGCGACACAATCAGCCGTGACGTGCTCGCCGAGATCCGGCCCTACGCAGCGCTTCCCGCATCGCACCGGCTGGCCACCGCCGCGAACGTGCGGTTGGCCGACCTGGTCGACGAGCCGATGATCCTGGTCGATCTGCCCTACAGCCGTGACTATTTCATCGGTGTGTTCACCGAGCGCGGTTTGGCGCCCAACGTGCAGTACCGCTCCAGCAGCTACGAGACGGTACGCGCGATGGTGGCCCAGAACCACGGCTACAGCCTGCTGCACCAGCGGCCCGCGACCGACAGCACCTATGCCGGCGGCCGTGTGGTGGCCGTGCCGATCGCCGACGATGTGCTGCCGCTGCGCGTGGTGGTGGCCTCGCTGGCCTCGATGCGGATGAGCCGGCGGGCCAGCGCCTTTGCCGAGCGTTGCCGGACCGTGGTCACCGCGGCCTGCTGAAAATCCTGGGAGACCATTGCTTTCGCAGCTGCCCTGCATCTGGTAAAGCGATGTAGCACAGCGCTATTCACTGTTTGCCTGTGCGGGTCGCGGTGGCTTGGATCGAAGTCAGACCACTGATCCGAGATGGAGGCTACGTGAGCGGCACCGAGCTGACCCCGATGTACATCGAGACCCGATCGGGCCGGATGCACGTCGTCACCAAGAACGGGCACATCGACCGGCCGTGTCTGGTGCTGCTGCACCAGACCCCGCGTAACTGGGACGAATTCCGGGGTGTCGCGGACCTGATCGAGGACTACCGCCTGGTGATTCCGGACCTGCCCGGTTACGGCGCATCACAACCGTTGGCCGACAACACCATCGAGGCGACCGCCGGGGCAGTCCTGAACCTGCTGGACGCCCTGCGTGTTCCGTGCGCTCACCTGGTCGGGCATCACTTCGGCGGCCTGGTCGCCTATCAGGCGGCCGCCGCCGACCCCGACCGGGTGCAGTCGCTGGTGCTGTCGTCCACCCCGTTCATCGACGAAGGGGAGCGGGTCCGCCGACGCACCGCGCCACCGTTCAATGCCATTGCGCCGCAATCGGATGGTGGACATCTGGGGCAGCTGTGGCGGCGCCGCGCCGAGTATCTGGCCGCATCCGATCCGGCCGTGCAGGGTCGCTACATCCGCGACGTGCTGGCTCATCCCGACCCGGACCGTGGTCACGCGGCGGTGGCGGTCTACCGCTCCGAGGACGGGGTCGGCCGGTACCAGGGTCCGGTGCTGTGTCTGGCATCGGCCAGGGATCTGCGGGCCTTCCCCCGGCGCGGGCAGATCATGGCGGCGTTCCCGCAGGCCGACGAGCATGTGCTGGCTGACGGCGACATCGCCAGCCCGGAGACATGCGCCGCCGAATTCACCGCCGTGATAAGGGCATTCCACGCCGGTCTGGCCGTGGGGGCGACGTCGTGACCACGATGACGGCGGCGGTGCTGAGCGACCCGGGCGGCTCGCGGCCGCTGCGCATCGACAGGGTGCCGGTCCCTGTGCCGGGCGCCGGTGAGGTCATGGTCTCGGTCGAAGCGATCGGGCTCAACAATGCCGAGATCCTGCAGTGCCGCGGCCTGATGCCGGCCCCCGCGGACGGTATCCCCGGGCTGGAGTGTGCCGGTGTGGTGACCGCTGTCGGGCCCGAGGTGACGACACTGCGTCCCGGTGACCGGGTCGCGGCGCTGACCCGGGCCGGAGCCTATGCGGAATACGTCGCCGTGGCCGCCGATGCCTGCCTGCCGATTCCCGACGACCTGGACCTGTGTGTGGCCGCGGCGCTGCCGGAGGCGGCGGCCACCGCGTGGTGGAATCTGGTGTACCGGGGCCGGTTACGGGCCGGCGACCGGGTGCTGATCCACGGTGCGGCCGGGGGAGTCGGCTCGATGGCCGTCCAGTTGGCCCGCTCGCTGGGCGCCGTGGTCACCGGCACCGCTCGTGGCGCGGCCAAGGTGACGCTGTGCGCCGAACTGGGGTGTGACCAGGTGATCGACTACGGCACCGGCGATGTGTTCGACGCGGCGCGGCGTCTGGTGCCCGGTGGGTTCGACATCGTTCTGGACAACCAGGGCGCCACCGCCGTCGACGCCAACATCAGTCTGCTCGCGCCGCAGGGCCGGCTGGTCATCGTGGGGGTGGCCGGCGGCAGCCGGGCGACGGTGGACCTGGGCGCGCTGATGGCCGCCGGCGCCGAGATCTCCTCGTCGAGCCTGGGGCGGCTGCCCGACCAGACACGCGCCGCGATTTGCCGGGAACTGGCGGCCGAGGTGCTGCCGAGGGTGCGAACCCGCGACCTCTGGCCGGTGCTCGACGTGTCATCGCACACCCTGGACCGGATCGATCTGGCACACAACAGATTCGGCGCCGCCGACCGGGTCGGGAAGGTCGTGGTCACCGTCGGGGTCGGCATCTCGAAAACTGATGCGAAACAACGGAACTAGCTCTTTGTCAGATCGTCGCCGGGCGGGCAGCATGGAGGCAGCGGATACCAACGCTGACGTCCGCGGCATCAGCCCCGAATCCGAAATGCGAGGCATCCCAATGAAACCCACTCTGTCTACCGTGGGCACCCGGGACTTCATCCGGGCAGTCAGCTGCGCCGCGACACCGGTGACCATCGTGACGACCCGGGCGCACGACCTGCGGTGGGGTCAGACCGTCTCGGCGGTCAGCCGGGTCTCCGACGAGCCGGCGGTCCTGGGCGTGTGCATCAACCGCCGCAGCCCCATCAATGCCGCCATCCAGCACGGCGCCGAGTTCAACGTGTCCCTGCTCGGGCCTGGGCACCACAGTGCGGCGGACACATTCGCCGGTCGCCCACGCGGCGACCGGGCCCCTTTCACCTTCGACGACGACGAGTGGAGCCACGGGCTCAACGGTCTGCCGGTCTACACCGACAGCGTCGCATCGTTCGAATGCGCACTGCTCAGCGTCACCGACGTCGGCTCGCACCATCTGTACCTCGGCGAGGTTCGTCACGTCGCACACACCGATGCCGAACCGATGCTGCACCTGCGCGGCAGCTATCGCACGCTCTCGGCCAACCACACGGAAGGACAACACGCATGATCAAGACCGGAGACGAGTATCGCGCGGCCATCGACACCGGACGCGAGATCTACATCGACGGGGAACAGGTGCACGATGTGACCAAGCACCCGATGTTCGCCCCGATCATCGACATCCGGGCCCGGATCTACGACCTGGCGCACGAGGCGGCCACCCAGGACGTGATGAGCTACGTCGACGAGAACGGCGAGCGCAATTCGATCGCCAACAAGATGCCGCTGACACAACAGGATTGGATCGACAAGCGGGCCGCGATCGACCTGGTGCTGGACCAGGCGCGCGGTGTGGTCACCCGCGTCGGTGACGAGACGATCGGCGAGATGTGGGCCCTCTACGACGGGCAGGACGTCCTCAACGAGGTCGATCCGCGGTTCGCCGAGAACATCCGCAGGCACGTGAAGAAGGCGGCCACCGGCGACCCATTCCACATCTCGGCCAACACCGATCCGAAGGGCGACCGCTCCAAGCGTCCCCAGGACCAGGATCCGGACATGCTGCTGCACGTGGTCAAGGAGACCGACGACGGCATCATCGTCCGCGGCGCCAAGTACGAGACCGCCGCGCCGTACGCCACCCAGGCCTACACCAAGCCCACCATCGCCAACTGGGGCGATGCGAAGCTCTCCGACTATGCGGTCGGGTTCATCGCCGACCTGAACGCGCCCAACCTGAAGTTCATCTGCCGCACCGGATTCGCCGGGCGCCGCGACGCGGCGGACTACCCGCTGTCCAACCGGGTGGACGAGGTCGAGTCGCTGGTGATCTTCGACAACGTGCTGATCCCGTGGGACGACATCCTGTTCTACCGGCACACCCGGGCAGCCACCTTCGTACGCAGCTGCCTGCACCGCTACAGCGCGCTGCCCTACGTGCACCGCTCCATCCGGTTCGCCGACCTGATGATCGGGGCCGCCCTGTTCAACGTCCGGCAGACCGGCCTGGACAAGAACCCGGCCGTGCAGGAGAAGTTGGCCATGCTGGCCTGCTACCGCGAGGGTATCGACGCCCACCTGACCGCCGCGGTGGCCACCGCCGAGACCAGCCCGGGCGGACTGCTGATGCCGAATCAATCGTTGCTCTACGCCGGCCGGGTGTGGGCGCAGACCCAGCTGCCGCAGATGATGCACTACGCACGCGAACTGTGCGGCGGCCAGATCTGCATCACCCCCGATTCGGCCACCTTCGGCATCCCGGGGGCCGCGCCGTGGCTGGAGAAGTACTACTCGATCACCGACGAATGGCAGGCCGACGACCGCCGCAAGCTGCTGGCCTTCGCCCGTGACCTGCTCAACAGCGACTATGCCGGGCACCGGCTGACATTCCAGTTGTTCGCCCAGGCACCGCCGTTCGCGCACTACCAGGCCGTCTACCGCAACTTCGATTTCGACGGTCCGCTGGCGATGGTGCAGGCCGCCGCCGAGTTGTCGGACCGGGTGAACGGGGACGTCACCGCGTGAGACATCGACGTATCCGCCCCTTCAACACCCGTGACACCTACCCGGAACAGAACATCGACAACGATCTGTGCCAGGCCGTCGTCGCGGGCGACACCATCTATCTGCGCGGGCAGATCGGCCAGGATCTCGACTCCGCCGAAAGCGTCGGCATCGGTGATGTGGCCGCCCAGACCGAGCAGGCGATGGCCAATATCGAAATGCTGCTGGGCGAGGCCGACGCGACACTCGACGATATCGTGAAAGTGACTGTCTACCTTGTCGATCCGCGATACCGCGAGACGGTGTACCGGGTCATCGGGCGCTGCCTCAAGGGGGTGCACCCGGTGTCGACGGGTCTAGTGGTCAGCGCGCTGGCCCGGCCCGAATGGCTGGTCGAGGTCGACGTGATCGCAGTGCGGCAGGTGGCGTCGTGACGTTCTCGATGGCGGCCCTGGACCGCGACACCGGTGCCTTCGGCATGATCATCTCGTCCTCCTCGCCGGCGGTGGCGTCGCGGTGTCTGTCCATCCGGCCCAGCCTGGGAGCGGCGGCCAGCCAGAACGTGACCGACCCGCGGCTGGGCGGGCGGCTGCTGGACCGGCTGGCGGCCGGCGACGATGCGCAGTCCGCGCTGGACGCCGTGGTCGAGGGCCACAAGCTGCGCGACTACCGGCAGCTGACGGTGCTGGACCGGGCCGGCCGATCGGCCGCATTCAGCGGCGCCGGCGCACTGGGCACCCACCATCATGTGGCCGGTGACGGCGTGGTCGCGGCCGGCAACATGCTCGCCGGTCCGGCCACCATCGCCGAACTGATCCGCGGTTACGAGACGTCGGCGGCCGAGCAGTTCGAACGGCGGCTGCTCGACGGGCTGGCCGCCGCCTTGGCGGCCGGCGGTGAGGAGGGCCCGGTGTACGCCGCCGGGCTGCTGGTCTACCGCGAGGTCGACTGGCCCGAGACCACCCTGCGGGTGGACTGGGCCGAGGACCCCTACACGCGGCTGTCGGAGCTGTGGACGGTGTGGGAACCGCAGCGCGACGACTACGTGCGCCGGGCACTGGACCCGTCGGGGGCGCCGAGCTTCGGAGTGCCGGGTGATCTCTGAGGCCAAGGCGGCCGCCCGCGACCACCTGGACCGGGACTGGGAGACGGTGCGCGGCATCAGCACCAGGCTGCACGCCGATCCCGAGCCGGCCTGGCAGGAGTTCCGCGCCCACCGGATGCTCACCGAGCTGCTCGCCGAGCGCGGGTTCGCCGTCGACGACCGGGCCGGCGGGCTGGACACCGCGTTCCACGCCTGCACCGGCACCGGCCCGCTGCATGTCGCGTTCATCGCCGAATACGATGCGCTGCCCGGGCTCGGCCACGCCTGCGGACACAACCTGATCGCGGCATCCTCGGTCGGTGCGGCGCTGATGGTGCAGCAGGCCGACGTCCGGCAGGCGCTGACGGTGCACGTCATCGGCACCCCGGCCGAGGAGGGCGGCGGCGGCAAGATCCACCTGCTCGACGCCGGTGAGTTCGACGGTCTGGATGCCGCGCTGATGATGCATCCGGGTCCGGTGGACGCGCCGCGGGCCGAACCGCTGGCCGTCGCGCACTGGCGCGTCGCCTACCGCGGGGTGAGCGCGCACGCCGGCGCCTACCCGCATCTGGGGGTGAACGCCGCCGATGCCTTCACCGTCGCCCAGGTGGCCATCGGCCTGCTGCGCCAGCAGTTGCCGCCGACGACCCGGGTACACGGCGTGGTCACCGAGGCCGGATCGGCGCCCAACGCGATCCCGGATGCCGCCGCCGGCCGCTGGTACGTGCGGGCCCGCACGCTGGCCGAGCTGACCGGCATCGAAGGCCGGATCCGGAAGTGCTTCGAGGCCGGCGCCCTGGGCACCGGCTGCGAGTTGGAGATCGAACTGGAGTCTCCGCCGTACGCGGAGTTCCACACCGACGAGGAGATGCTGGATCTGTTCATCGCCAACGCCGCGGCGCTCGGCCGGGACATGAACGCCGAGCCGGCCGAGGGCGCCGCGGCGATGCGGCAGGCGTCGACCGACATGGGCAATGTGTCTCAGCGGGTGCGCGCCATCCACCCCTATCTGGGGATCGGGTCGCTGCCCGCGGTGAACCACCAGCGGGAGTTCGCCGATGCCGCGGTGGGTCCCGCAGCCGAGGCCGCGCTGCGCGACGGTGCCACCGCACTGGCGTGGACGGCGGTGGATCTGGCCGACCGGTAGAATGAGCTGCGCATCGCCCTTGCGCGGGAGAGTTTCGTGGCCGCCAGTCACGGACGCCGAAGGAGCAACACCTCTCCGTCAACCTCTCAGGCCCCCGGACCGCGCACGGCCACGATGCCTCTGGAAAGCGGTGCCCCGCGCACCCGCCCATGGGGAAAGGCCCGAGTCGGGCTGAATCTCTCAGGCACCCCGACAGAGGGAGAGGACGCGCTTCGCGGCGCCCACCCTCGAACTGGGGAGACATTGTGTCTGCTGATGTGTCGTCCACCTCGTCCGGTTTCGTCGCCCGCCATATCGGGCCCGATACCGTCGCGGTCGCCAAGATGCTCGATGTCATCGGTGTCGGTTCGCTCGACGAACTGGCCGCCAAGGCGCTGCCGACGGGCATCCTCGACGAGCTGACCGCCGACGGGTTGGCCCCCGGCCTGGAGAGCCTGCCCGCACCGGCCACCGAGGAGGAGGCGCTCGCCGAACTGCTGGCGCTGGCGGACTCCAACACCGTCGCGGTGTCGATGATCGGGCAGGGCTACTTCGACACGCTGACCCCGCCGGTGCTCAAGCGCAACATCCTGGAGAACCCGGCCTGGTACACCGCCTACACGCCGTACCAGCCCGAGATCAGCCAGGGCCGGCTCGAGGCGCTGCTCAATTTCCAGACCATGGTCAGCGACCTGACCGGTCTCGACGTCGCCAACGCCTCGATGCTCGACGAGGGCACCGCGGCCGCAGAGGCGATGACCCTGATGCACCGGGCCGTCAAGGGCCCGTCCAACCGGCTGGCCGTCGATGTCGACGTGTACGCGCAGACCGCCGCGGTGATCAACACCCGCGCAGAGCCGCTCAACATCGAGGTCGTCACCGCCGACCTGCGCCAAGGCCTGCCCGAGGGTGACTTCTTCGGTGTCATCGTGCAGTCCCCGGGTGCCAGCGGGCGTATCGACGACTGGTCGGCCCTGGTCACCGAGGCCCACGAGCGCGGCGCGCTGGTCGCCGTCGGCGCCGATCTGCTGGCCGCCACCCTGATCACGCCGCCCGGTGACTTCGGTGCCGACGTCGCCTTCGGCACCACCCAACGCTTCGGTGTGCCGATGGGATTCGGCGGACCGCACGCCGGATACCTGGCCGTGCACACCAAGCACGCCCGGCAGCTGCCGGGCCGGCTGGTCGGTGTCTCGTTGGATGCTGACGGCACCCCGGCCTACCGGCTGAGCCTGCAGACCCGTGAGCAGCACATCCGCCGCGACAAGGCGACCAGCAATATCTGTACCGCGCAGGTGCTGCTGGCGGTCATCGCCGCCATGTATGCCAGCTACCACGGCGCCGACGGGCTGGCGGCCATCGCCGGCCGGGTGCACGGGCACGCCCGCAAGATCGGAGCCGCCCTGGGTGATTCGCTGGTGCACGCCAACTACTTCGACACCGTGCTGGCGCGGGTGCCGGGTCGGGCCGACGAGGTCGTGGCCGCCGCCAAGGCCGCCGGGATCAACCTGTGGCGCGTCGATGCCGACCATGTTTCGGTGGCCTGCGACGAGGCCACCACCGATGCGCATGTCGCCGCCGTGCTGGATGCCTTCGGTGTCGGTGCCGTCGAGCCCGTCGGTGCCGATATCGCCACTCGCACATCGGAATTCCTGACCCACCCGGCATTCCACCTGTACCGCACCGAGACTTCGATGATGCGTTACCTGCGGTCGTTGGCGGACAAGGACATCGCACTCGACCGCAGCATGATCCCGCTCGGGTCGTGCACCATGAAACTCAACGCCGCCGCCGAGATGGAGCCGATCACCTGGTCCGAGTTCGCCAAGCAGCATCCGTTCGCGCCGGCCGGCGACACCCCGGGCCTGCGCCGGCTGATCGCCGACCTGCAGGACTGGCTGACCGGCATCACCGGTTATGACGAGATCTCGCTGCAGCCCAACGCCGGATCCCAGGGCGAGTACGCCGGACTGCTGGCCATCGAGGCCTATCACCGCGCGAACGGCCAGCCGGACCGCGATGTCTGCCTGATCCCGTCGAGCGCGCACGGCACCAATGCCGCCTCCGCGGCGCTGGTCGGGATGCGCGTGGTGGTGGTGAAGTGCCGGGCCAACGGTGACGTCGACCTGGATGACCTGCGCGCCAAGGTTTCCGAGCACGCCGAGCGGCTGGCCGCACTGATGATCACCTACCCGTCCACGCACGGGGTGTACGAGCACGACGTCGCCGACATCTGCGCCGCCGTGCACGACGCCGGTGGTCAGGTCTACGTCGACGGTGCCAACCTGAACGCCCTGGTCGGCTTGGCCCGGCCGGGCCGGTTCGGTGGCGACGTCAGCCATCTGAACCTGCACAAGACGTTCTGCATCCCGCACGGTGGCGGCGGCCCCGGTGTCGGACCGGTGGCGGTGCGCAGCCACCTGGCCCCGTACCTGCCCGGCCACCCAATGGCCGCCGAACTCGGCAACGACTACACGGTGTCCGCAGCGCCGTACGGATCGGCCTCGATCCTGCCGATCACCTGGATGTACATCCGGATGATGGGTGGCCGCGGACTGCGGGCGGCATCACTGACGGCCATTGCTTCGGCCAACTATGTGGCACGCCGGCTCGACGAGTACTTCCCGGTGCTCTACACCGGCGAGAACGGCATGGTGGCCCACGAGTGCATCCTGGATCTGCGCGGCATCACCAAGGCCACCGGCGTCACCGTCGACGATGTGGCGAAACGATTGGCGGACTTCGGTTTCCATGCTCCGACGATGAGCTTCCCGGTGGCGGGCACGCTGATGGTCGAGCCCACCGAGAGTGAGAGCCTGGCCGAGGTCGATGCGTTCTGCGACGCCATGATCGCGATCCGCGCGGAGATCGATCGGGTCGGGTCGGGGGAGTGGCCGGCGGACGACAACCCGCTGCGCGGCGCCCCGCACACCGCCGAGTCGCTGCTGGTGGCCGACTGGACGCACCCGTACACCCGCGAGCAGGCCGCCTACCCGCTGGGCAAGGGTTTCCGGCCCAAGGTGTGGCCGCCGGTGCGCCGGATCGACGCCGCCTACGGTGACCGGAACCTGGTGTGCTCCTGCCCGCCGGTCGAGGCGTTCGCCTAGTCAGCGGTCGGCGGCGTCGAATCGTGCTCGCGCCGCGGCGATATCGCCCTGGTGTCGCTCGGTCCAGTCCACCAGCGTCTGCACCGTCTGGTGCAGGGTGCGGCCCAGGTCGGTCAGCTCGTAGTCGACGCGCGGCGGTACTGTCGCGTGCACCGTGCGCCGGACCAGGCCGTCGCGCTCCAGTTGGCGCAGTGTCACGGTCAGCATGCGCTGGCTGACACCGTCGATCATCCGTTTGAGCTCGGTGAACCGCATCGACCCGTCGTCGAGCAGGGCGATGATGAGCAGCGACCATTTGTCGGCGATGCGGTCGAGGATCTGACGGACCTCGCAGTCCTCGCGTCGATCCCATTGGAACGCATCGGGGCAGCAGTCGGTTACCTGCGGGGTACCGACTGACTTCAAAGTGCCTTCTTCCGCCATCGCACCATGGTGCCTGATGATGTGGTCAGTTACCAATAGGAACCGAGGGTGGGCAGATGGACACGAGCACCACACGCATCATGACGCGAACCCGATCGGCACTGCTGCTGGCGGCGCTGTGCGGGGCCTCGTTCCTGGAGGGCATCGACATCGCGATGTTCAACATCGCCTTGCCGACCATCCGGGCGGCACTCGATCTGCCGACCCTCGAACTGCAGTGGATCGTCAGCGGTTACGTCATCGGCTACGGCGGATTCATGCTGCTCGGCGGGCGCACCGCCGACGTCTACGGCCGGCGGCGGGTGTTCCTGACCGCGCTGGTGATCTTCATCGGGGTGTCGGCGCTGGGCGGTATCGCCCCCAATGGCGCGACGATCATCGCCGTCCGGGTGATCACCGGCATCGCCGCCGCATTCCTGATGCCCGCCGGTCTGGCGATCATCACCACCAGCATTCCCGAAGGGTCGCAACGTGACCGGGCCGTGCTCATCTACGCCGGTATCGGCGCGGCCGGCTTCTCCCTCGGACTGGTCGCCGGGGGAGTACTCACCACGTTCGGCTGGCGTTGGGTGTTCTTCGCCCCCGTCGTGCTGGCGCTGGCGGTGCTGACGCTCGCGATACCCCTCATCCCGCGCGACCGCCCCACCGAGCGGCGTTCTCTGGACCTGCCCGGCGCGGTCCTGATCACGGGTGCGGTGATGCTGACCGTCACCGCCATCGAGCACGCCGTGCACGGCGCCGCGCTCGTCTCGGGCTCGCTCGGGGTCATCGCGGTGGTGCTGCTGGCCGGATTCGTCGCCCGGCAGCGCAGCGCCGCCGACCCGCTGGTGCCGCCGGACCTGCTGCGCCGCGGCGCACAGGTGAACGCCTATATCGGCGCGGGATGCCTGGCCGCCGGCTTCATGGGATTCCAGTTCATCGTCGTGCTCTACCTGCAGGAGCTGCGCGGTTGGTCGGCGCTGGCCACGGCGATGGCCCTGCTGGTCGTCGCGATCGACGCGATCCTGGCACCGACGCTCACCCCGATCCTGGTGCGCCGCTTCGGGTTATGGCGTGTCATCGCGGCCGGGATGACGTTCTCGGCACTGTCGTTCGTGCTGTTCCTCGGGGTCGAGCGGGATTGGGTGTACCTGTCCATGCTGCCCAGCTTCCTGGCCCTGGGCATCGCCTTCACCCTGGCATACGGGCCGCTGACGATCGCCGCGACCGACGGGGTCGAGGAGTCGGCGCAGGGGCTGACCAGCGGTCTGCTCTACACCACCTTCCAGTTCGGTGCCGCGATCGGGCTGGCGGCCACCACTGCGGTCCAGGTCGCCGCGGAGGCGGCCGGGGCCGAACAGCTCGACTCGTACCGCGCCGCGCTGTGGGCGCCGGTGGTCCTCGGCGTGCTCGGCATCGTGGTCACGCTGCCGCGCGCCCGGCGCGCCCCGGCCGAATGCGTTGCCGCGGCCGCGTAGCTTTGGCGGCATGCAATGGCTGGGTCTGGACGTGTTCCGTCGGCCGGCCACGGTGGCGGTCCGACGATTCAACGGCAGGCTCTGGACATCGCGCGGGGTAACCCGTGCCGACGTGCCTGCCGAGCGGATCAGCCTGGCCACCTACAACATCTGGTGTGACCCCTGGCATGCCGAGCAGCGCTACCGCACCATCGCCGACGAGTTGTCGCACCACGCTCCGGACATCATGGTGTTCCAGGAGGTCACCGAGACGGCCCGCCGGGTCCTGCTTGAGCAGCCGTGGATCCGGGAGCGCTACCTCAGTGCGGCGGTGACCGGCGGATACGTCGGCAACTACGGGATGCTGTTGCTGACCAGGCTGCCGGTTGGTGAGGTCACCTACGGCGGGTTACCGACCGAGCGGTCCCGCGGCTACCTCACGGCGTGCTACCGGATCGGCGGCCATCCGTTGACAGTGGTCGGCATCCACCTCGAAAGCGGCAAGGCGGCAGATCAATTGCGGGATCAGCAGCTGGGCGAGATCGTCGGGTCGGTGCGCGACGCCGATGCGGTGTTCCTGGGCGACTTCAACCTCCGCGACGCCGAGAACGGCATCATCCCGGCGGATTTCCGGGATGTCTGGCCGATCCTGAGGCCCGATGAACCGGGTTACACGGAGGACACCACGATCAATCTGATGCGCTACGACATGGACGACAAACACCGGCATGTGCGGTTCGACCGGGTCCTGCTCAAGGGCGAACGCTGGGCCCCGGAGTCCATCGAACTGCTTGGCCGCGAAGCCATCGCCCCCGAGCTCCCACGGGTGTTCCCGTCGGATCACTTCGGGGTGCGCGCCACACTGGTCCGGAGCTGACTCAGCCGAGGAATTCCGACACGGCATCGGCCAGCGCGGGATCGGTCGCACTCGGCACGCTGCGGTACGCACCGCCGCTGGCCTCGGCCACCTGCTCCCACGTCTGTCGGTCCGGGTCGTCACCGATGTTGATGACGTTGACGGCCACCGGGCGCTGCTGGTCCACCGCGCCCTGGATGTAAGAGATCAGTCCCGGTCCGTCCAGGCTGCGGTCGGTGTGCGGGCCCGCCGTGATGACGAGCACCGAATTCGGCTGATCGGCACGGAAGTTCGACACCGCGTCGCCGTACACCAGGCGCAGGGTGGTGAACGATACCGCGCCGCCGGCCGAACCGGACTGTGCCTGCAGGCTCGAGCCCAGCGCCGCCGAGCGGGGGCGGCCGCCGACGTCATCGCTCAGCGGACCGGTGGTGATCGCCGAGCTACCGGCCACCCCGTCGAAGGTCCACAACCCGACCGCCGCCGACGGCGGCAGCATCTGCACGCGTTCGGCGAGCGCGCCGGTCACATCGGACAACCCGGGGATCGACTCGCCCAGCATGAGGGTCACCGTGCCGTCCTGGACCGGTGCGGTCAGCCGGTCGGCCAGCGCAGCGCGCTCGGCGGGATCGCCGAGATTCAGCGGCTGTCCCAGCGCCGGGAAATCGGTCACCGGGCTCTCCGGGTTGGAAGCTCCCTCGGCACGGAAGCCGGCCTCGGCCAGCTTCGCCAGCTGTTCGGGTTTCCGCATGAAGCGGTCGAATTCGCTGGCAGCGGTGACCTGTTCCTTGGACAGCCAGTCACCGCTGAGCAGGACCGCCGGGAAATCGGCGATGGCGGCCGGACCGGGCGGCGTCCAGCTTGTCAGCTTGGTCGCGGCATCATCGATCCCCGCGGCGCGCTGTACCAGTCGCTGCTCGGTGGTGGCCACTGCGTGCACCGGCGCGGCGGCCGGGTCGGCGGCGTTGAGTAACGCATCCAGCGCCGTGGAGGCCTGGGCGTCGGAGAGTTCGGGTGCCGCGCCCATCAGTCGTTGCGCTGCGCCGGCACCCGCGGTGGCCGGCGACCCGGCCGGAGCCGATGCGGCGGCAACGGCCTCGGCGGCCAGCACCCCGGCGTCACTGTTTCCGGCCATCGGCAAGGCCAGCCGCAGTCCGCCCCAGCCCGGCAGATTCAGCCCGTCCAGCCCGGCCGGATTGCTCTGCAGGTTCGGTAATGCCGACCAGTTCTGCTGCGCCAGTGCGGATTTCAGCTCGGGACGAATGGCCAGCACGACGGGCGAGCTGACCAGCGATCGGCTGTCGATGACGGCCTCGCCGCCGGCCGTGGCTTCCAGTCGGGCCTCCGAGGAGGAACTCGCAGGCAGCCACATCGCCGGTTGTTCACCGAGGTCGCCCGGCCATGCGCCGGTGAACCCGTTGATCACGGCGTCGGCATCGGCGGACTGCACGGCGACCTTGACACACCGGTCACCGACGCGCGGGTTGGTCCCGACGTAGTCCTGCGCCTGGGTGCTGACCAGATCGGCGATCGCGGGATCGGCGACGACGGCCACGGTGACCTCGCCCTCCACGCAGCGGTCGGCCGAGGCCTGGCTGCGATCGGACAGTGCGTTACCGAAGAACTGCCAGGCGATGACCCCGCCGACGACGGCCACGACGGTCACCAGCGCGATGATCACCCCGCGGCTGACGGTGCGCCGTCCGGTCGTCACCGCGCGGTGTGAACCGGTCCACTCGCCGCTGTCGTAGGTGCGCTGCCGGCCGGTGACCGAGAACGCCTGGGTCGGGGAGTCCTCGTCGGCGACGGCGGGGAAACCGCGCGGCGCCGGGTCGGGCTCGTCATAATCGTCGCTCGGCCGGTACCCGTAATCGTCTGTCCCGTAGCCGAATTCGGGCTCCGGCTGTTCAGGGCGCCCATGGGACCCGGACGGCGGTGCGGTATCGGGTTCGTACGGCCGCGGTTCGTCGCGGCCGCCGAATACCCCGAATTCCTCTTCCGGCTGGTCATCGGGATCGGGAATGCTGTGCCTGCCCATCCCTACCCTCTCAAACAGTCGTGTCGAATGCCCCGCCGAAGTCTAGTCACTGGCTCGCGTGCACAGCCTTGAACTCGCGGCGGCGCCGGTGCAGGATCGGCTCGGTGTAGCCGCTGGGCTGTTGGGCCCCGGCCAGGATGAGTTCCTGGGCGGCCTGGAACGCGATGCTGGCCTCGGGGTCGGTGGCCATCGGCAGGTAGTCGGGGTCGGCGGCGTTCTGTTCGTCGACGACGGCGGCCATCCGGCGCAGGCTGGCCTTGATGTCACCTTCGGTGATGACGCCGTGGTGCAGCCAGTTGGCCAGCAGCTGGCTGGAGATCCGCAGGGTGGCACGATCTTCCATGAGCGCGACATTGTGGATGTCGGGCACCTTGGAACAGCCCACACCGGCGTCGACCCAGCGCACCACATAACCCAGGATCGACTGGCAGTTGTTGTCGACCTCTTCGTGGATCTCATCGGTCGACCAGGCCAGCTCACCGGCCAGCGGGATGGTCAGCAGCTCGTCGATGCTCCAGCGGGTCTTGCCTTCGAGTTCTTTCTGCACGGCGGCGACGTCGACCTGGTGGTAGTGCATGGCGTGCAGGGTGGCCGCGGTCGGGGAGGGCACCCAGGCGGTGGTGGCCCCGGCTTTGGGTTGGCCGATCTTCTGGGCGACCATGTCGGCCATCAGGTCGGTCATGGCCCACATGCCCTTGCCGATCTGCGCCTTGCCGGCCAGGCCGGTGGCCAGTCCGGTGTCGACGTTGGCGTTCTCGTAGGCGGTGATCCAGGGCTGGGTTTTCATCGCGCCCTTGCGGATCATCGGGCCGGCTTCCATGGAGGTGTGGATCTCGTCGCCGGTGCGGTCCAGGAAGCCGGTGTTGATGAACACCACCCGATCGGCGGCCGCCTTGATACACGCCTTCAGGTTCAGCGTCGTGCGCCGTTCTTCGTCCATGATGCCGACCTTCAACGTCGCCGCCGGGAGGCCGAGGACGTCTTCGACGCGGGAGAAGAGTTCGCAGGTGAACGCGACCTCGTCGGGGCCGTGCATCTTGGGTTTGACGATGTACACCGACCCGGTGCGCGAGTTCTTGTGCGGACCGTTGCCCTCGTCATCGGAAAGACCGTGCATGGCGATCAGGCCGGTGAACAGGGCGTCCTGAATGCCCTCGGGGATCTCGTTGCCGTCGGCGTCGGTGATCGCGTCGTTGGTCATCAGGTGCCCGACGTTGCGCACGAACAGCAGGCTGCGCCCGGGCAGGGTGAGCTCGCCCTCGCCGTCCGGGGCGCTGAAGACGCGGTCGGGGTTGAGCACGCGGGTGAAGGACTTGCCGCCCTTGGACACCTCTTCGGCGAGGTCGCCGCGGTTGAGTCCCAGCCAGTTGCGGTAGCCGAGCACCTTGTCCTCGGCGTCGACGGCCGCGACCGAGTCCTCGAAGTCCATGATCGTGGTGATCGCGGATTCCAGGACGACGTCTTTGATGCCGGCCGCATCGGTCGACCCGATCGGCGAGGACGGGTCGATCAGGATCTCGATGTGCAGGCCGTTGTGCTCCAGTAGCACCGACCAGGCGTCGGCGCCGAGCTCGCCGGTGTAGCCGACGAAGGCGCTCGGATCGGCCAGTGCGGGCACCAGGGCGCCGTCCTCGATCTTGATCTCGGTGATATCGGCCCAGGAACCCGACGCGAGCGGCACGGCCTCGTCCAGGAAGTTGCGGGCGTAGGCGATGACCTTGTCACCGCGGATCTTGTTGTAGGAGGAGCCGGCTTCGGCGCCGCCCTCGTCGGAGATGACGTCGGTGCCGTACAGCGCGTCATACAGCGAACCCCAGCGGGCGTTGGCGGCGTTGAGCGCGAAGCGGGCGTTGAGGATCGGGACCACCAGCTGCGGACCGGCGGTGGAGGTGATCTCGGCATCGACCCCGGAGGTGGTGACGGCGAAGTCGGCCGGTTCGGGGATCAGGTAGCCGATATCGGTGAGGAACTGCTTGTAGCCGGGGGCGTCGAACTCGCCGATGACCCGGGCGCGGTGCCACTTGTCGATCTGGGCCTGCAGGTCATCACGGCGGGCCAGCAGGTCCTGGTTTTGCGGGGTGAGGTCGGTGATGACCTTGTCCACGCCGGCCCAGAAGCTGTCGGGGTCCACACCGGTGCCCGGCAGCGCCTCATCGGTGATGAAGTCGTGCAGCACCTTGGCCACCCGCAGGTTTCCGACAGTCACGCGCTCGGTCATGATTCCTCCTCAGCAGTCGGTCAAGTTTACCCGTGGGTAACTACCGTCGATCCCGCGCCTGCCCTGGTCAGTCGGTCGCAGTGGCCCAGCAACGCTGCCCGTAGTGGCGCAGCACGCTCGGTGATGCCCTGCTGTGCCTTGACGTACTCGGCGCGGCCGGCCGCGGTTTCGATGGCAATCGCTGAAAAACCATAGTCGGTCAGGTCGTATGGGCTGGCACACATATCGAGGGCGCGGGCATCGGCGGCCAGATCCAGGCAGTCCATCAGCAGCTCCGAGGGCACCAGCGCCCCCAGCTTGTAGGCCCACTTGTACAAGTCCATCGCGGCGTGCACGCAGCCCGGCTGCTCGGTCGCGACCTGGCCTTCCCTGGTGAGGCGTTCGGCGTTGCGATCGGCGGCGGGCGGGGTGAAGAACCGGAACGCGTCGAAATGGCTGCACCGCAGCGGCATCGAATCGACCACCGCATCGGTGCCCGACGACCCGAGACGCAGCGGCACCCGACCGTGCCGGACTTCGTCGGACCGATACACCATGGCCCACTCGTGCAGCCCGAAACAGTTGAACCGGGCGGGCCGGCCGGCGGTGCGGCGCAGCAGTCCGGCGATGAACTCCACCGTGTCGCGGCGCGCGGCGAGCAGATCGGGGGAGACCGCGACATGACCGTCGGCGTCTGTTCCGTACCCGGCGCGGGTCAGGAACCGGTGCGCCGCACTGCCGGCGAGTGCCACCCCGAAGCCGGGATGCCAGCGGCGCAGCTGTCGCGGCCGCAGGCTGTAGTAGGTGAACAGGAAGTCCCACACCGGGTGCGGGGCTCCCCGGCGTGCCCGGTCCTGATGCGGCGCCAGGAACTCATCGGCCCGGCGTTGGTGGGCCGCCTCGCGGGCCGCCCAGTCGTGCTCGGCGAGTACCTCGGCCATCACACCCGGTGCGTTCCGTCGCGCACGGTTCCGACCAGGTCCTCGACCAGGTCCTCCAGGGTCACCATGGCGGTGACGTAGCCGCCGTTGGTGACCAGCGCCAGGTGGCTCTTGTTGCGGCGCAACCGGGTCAGCGCATCGGGCAGCGGCAGCGTGGACGGCACCTCGATCAGCGGCCGGATCATCGACGCATCGAGTACCGCGGTGTCCTCGGCCAGCAGCGCCAGCACATCCTTGATGTGCAGATAGCCGATGTAGAAGCCGCCTCCGTCGGTGATCGGGAAGCGGGAGTAGCCGGTCTCCGACAGCGCCTCCTCGACCGCGGCCACCGTCGGTCCCGAGCCCGCCGCGGTGACCGGCACGGCGCGGATCTGGTCCAATGGGATCGCCAGATCGGCGACGGTACGGTCGCGGATCTGCAGGGCGCGGGTCAGCCGGGTGTGCTCCTCGCGGTCCAGCAGCCCCTCGGACAGCGACTCGGCGATCATGTCCGACAGTTCGACGGTGGACACGGTGACGTCGAGTTCGTCCTTGGGCTCGACGCGCAGCGCACGCAGCGTGGTGTTGGCCGCCCAGTTGTAGAACGCGATGAACGGCTTGGCGGCCCGGATGTAGAGCAGATACGGCGGCACCAGCAGCATCGCCGTGCTCTCCGGGCCGGCGATGGCGATGTTCTTGGGCACCATCTCACCGAGCAGCACGTGCAGTGTCACCACGATCGCCAGCGCGATGACGAAGGACACGGTGTGCAACATCGCGTCGCCGATACCCAGCAGGGCGGCCGGTTTCTCCAGCAGATGCGCCACCGCGGGCTCACCGACCCGGCCGAGCAGAATCGAGCACACCGTGATGCCCAGCTGGGCACCGGCGAGCATCAGCGACAGGTTCTCGCCGGCCCGCATGACGGTGACGGCACGTTTTTTGCCCTGCTCGGCCAGCGCCTCCAACCGGTCGCGGCGGGCCGAGATGAGCGCGAACTCGGAGCCGACGAAAAAGGCGTTCAGGCCCAGCAACAGGACGGTCAGGCCGACCGCGAACAGATCACCGCCCACCGCTCGCCTCCTCATCAGCCTGGACCAGCTCCAGCTGGTCGATGCGGCGGCCGTCCATCTTCAGCACGCGGGCCTGCCAGCGCACCGCCGGATCGCCGGGTCGGTCGGGGTCGAACTCGTGCAGCTCCACCGTCTCGCCGACATCGGGGATATGCCCCAGCTTCTCCAGCACCAGGCCGCCGATGGTCTCGTAGTCACCCTCGGGGGCCCGGAACGGGGTCTCGGAATCCACCTCGTCGATGCGCAGCAGCCCCGACACCTGCCAGCCGGTGCGGCTCTGCACGACATCGGGGGTGGCGTCGTCGTGCTCGTCGCGGACGTCGCCGACGATCTCCTCGATCAGATCCTCGAACGTCACCATGCCCGCGGTGCCGCCGTATTCGTCGACGACCATCGCGGTCTGGATGCCGTTACCGCGGATCTGGGTCATCACCGCGTCACCGTCGAGAGTGGACGGCACGGTCGGCACCGGCACCGCCAGCCGGGACAGTTTGGTGCGTGCCCGCAGTTCGGCCGGGACCTCGAACACCTGCTTGACGTGCACCATCCCGACCGTCTGGTCCAGGTCGCCGTCGACGATCGGGAACCGCGAATGCCCGGTCCGGATGGCCGCGGTCATCAGATCCGCGACGGTGTCCTCGATCTCCAGGGACTCGATCTTCGACCGCGGTGTCATCAGCTCCTCGGCCGAGCGGTCACCGAACTGCAGCGAGCGGTCGACCAGCACGGCGGTGTCGGCGTCCAGCGATCCGCTGCGCGCCGAGGTGCGCACCAGCGATACCAGCTCCTGCGGGGACCGTGCCGAGCGCAGTTCCTCGGCGGGTTCGATGCCCATCCGGCGCAGGATCCAGTTGGCGGTTCCGTTGGTGGCCTTGATCACCGGGGTGAACAGCTTGGAGAAGTACCACTGCGGGGCGGCGGCGAACCGAGCCGTCGGCAGCGGTTTGGACACGGCGAGATTCTTGGGCACCAACTCGCCGAAGATCATCGACACGGAGGTGGCGATCAACAGGGCCAGCGCCAACGCCAGCGGGCCGACCCAGCTCTCGGGCACCCGGATCGCGGTCAGCGGCGCGTACAGCAGCCGGGCCACCACCGGTTCGGCCAGATAGCCGGTGGCCAGTGTGGTGATCGAGATGCCGAGTTGGGCACCGGAGAGCTGAAAGGACAGTGTGCGGTGCGCCTTGAGGACGAACTGATCGCGCTGCCCGCCGCTGCGGGCATTGGACTCGACGATGCTGCGTTCCAGCGCCGTCAGCGAGAACTCGGCGGCCACGAAGATCGCGGTGCCCGCGGTCAGCAGGACGAACGCGAGAAGGCTCAACAGCGTCATGGTGAGGTTCATCGCCACCTCACCGCAGTGTCGCCGGGCCGCCAGCCCGGCCGACTAGAGGAGGGTTCGGCGTCACTCGGTTCGGCGGTGGGGGTGGCCGCGATGCCAGCCGTAATCCCATGACCCGATGACGAACCGTGGGACTCCACGGGTGCCTGTGGCACGGGATTCCTTTCTGTCAGCAGCCGAATGGGCTACATGCTAGCGGCTCGCCATCGACGGGTGACGCCGTGCCGATATCACCAACCGGTCGGCAGCGGGTGGCCCTCGGCGAATCCGGCCGCCGACTGGACACCGAGCACCACCTTCTCGTGCAGTTCGGGCAGGGTCGTCGCGCCGACGTAGGTGCAGGTGCTGCGCACGCCGGAGGTGATGTGGTCCAGCAGGTCCTCGACCCCGCCGCGGGCCGGGTCCACCGCCATCCGGGAGCTGGAGATACCCTCCTCGAACAGCGCCTTGCGGGCCCGGTCGAACGCGCCGTCCCCGGCAGTGCGGGCCGCGACCGCACGTTTGGAGGCCATCCCGTAGCTCTCCTTGTACGGCCGGCCGTCCCGGTCGCGCAGCAGGTCGCCGGGGGATTCGTAGGTTCCGGCGAACCACGAGCCGATCATCACGTTCGAGGCACCGGCGGCCAGGGCCAGTGCCACGTCGCGCGGATGCCGCACACCTCCGTCGGCCCATACATGGCCACCGAGTTGTGATGCCGCCGAAGCACATTCGACAACCGCCGAGAACTGCGGGCGTCCGACGCCGGTCATCATCCGGGTGGTGCACATGGCGCCGGGGCCGACACCGACCTTGACGATGGACGCGCCGGCGTTGATCAGATCGCGGGTGCCACCGGCGGAGACGACGTTGCCCGCGGCCAGCGGCAGCCCCAGATCGAGTGCGGCGACCGCGGCGACGGCATCCAGCATCTTGGCCTGATGGCCGTGGGCGGTGTCGATGACGATCAGGTCCGCACCGGCTTCGGCCAGGCCGCGGGCCTTGGCGCCGACGTCACCGTTGATGCCTACCGCAGCGGCGATCCGCAACCGTCCCGCCGCGTCGACGGCGGGCGAGTAGATGCCGGCGCGCACCGAGCCGGTGCGGGTCAGCACCCCGGCCAGTTCACCGGCCGCGTCGGTCAGCACCGCCACCCCGACGGGGGCGTGTTCCAGCAGGTCGAACACCTTGCGCGGGTCGGTGCCCGCCGGTGCGGTGACAAAGTCGGTGATGGCGATATCGCGGACCCGGGCGAAACGGTCGACCCCGGCGCAGGCCGCCTCGGTGACCACTCCGATCGGGCGGCCCTCGAAGACGACGACGGCCGCACCGTGGGCGCGCTTGTGGATCAGCGCCAGCGCATCGGTCACCGAATCGTCGGGGGCCAGCTGGACGGGGGTGTCGGCGACCAGATCGCGGCTCTTGACGAAGTCGATGGTGTGCTGCACCGCCGACAGCGGCAGGTCCTGCGGCAGCACCACGAGGCCGCCGCGGCGGGCGATCGTCTCGGCCATCCGGCGTCCGGCCACCGCGGTCATGTTGGCGACCACCACCGGGATGGTGGTGCCCGAGCCGTCGACGGTCGACAGGTCGACATCGAACCGCGATGCCGCCTCGGACCGTCCCGGCACGATGAAGACGTCGTTGTAGGTCAGGTCATACGGCGGGGCGTGGCCATCGAGAAACTGCATACCCCGAGTCTAGTGCGCTCGGTTTCTCCCGCGAGCAGACACAAAACTGCTGAAAATCGGCCAAAAAGTGCAGTTTTGCGTTCCCCCGCAAGCGGGAGGTGCCCCAGCTCGCCGGGAAAAATCTAGGCCTCGACCTCGGAACGGTCCCCGCTCCACAGGGTGTGGAACTTCTTGCCCTCGGGTGCGTCGGTGCGGCCGTAGGTGTGCGCGCCGAAGAAGTCGCGCAGCCCCTGGGTCAGCGCGGCGGGCAGCCGCTCGGTGCGCAGCGCGTCGTAGTAGGACAGCGAGGAGGAGAATCCGGGCACCGGGATGCCCAGCTGGGTGGCGGTCACCACCACACGGCGCCAGCCGTCGACACCGGCCTCGACCGCATCGCGGAAGTACGGTGCGGCGAGCAAGGTCGGCAGCTCGGCGTTGTCGTCGAAGGCCTCGGTGATCCGATTGAGGAACTTGGCCCGGATGATGCAGCCGCCGCGCCAGATCCTTGCCATATCACCGGGGGTGATGTCCCAGCCGTGCTCGTCGGAGCCGGCCTGGATCTGGTTGAAGCCCTGGGCGTAGGCGATGATCTTCGACGCGTACAGCGCCTTGCGCACATCTTCGATGAAGGTGGCTGCATCGCTTGGCTTTTCACCCAGCTCGCCGGAGGCCAGGCCGGTGGTCGCCTTGCGCTGGGTGACCGACCCCGACAGTGCGCGGGCGAAGACGGCCTCGGCGATACCGGTCACCGGCACACCGAGATCCAGGGCCGACTTGACCGTCCAGCGGCCGGTGCCCTTCTGCTCGGCCTCGTCGACGATGACGTCGACCAGCGGCTTACCGGTCTTGGCGTCGGTCTGCTTGAGCACCTCGGCGGTGATCTCGATCAGGTAGCTGTCCAGGTCGCCGGAGTTCCACTCGGCGAAGATGTCGGCGATCGCCGGCGCGGACAGACCCAGCCCGTCGCGCAGCAGCTGGTAGGCCTCGCCGATGAGCTGCATATCGGAGTACTCGATGCCGTTGTGCACCATCTTGACGAAGTGGCCGGCGCCGTCGGGGCCGATGTGGGTGCAGCACGGTACGCCGTCGACGTGTGCGGAGATCTCCTCCAGCAGCGGGCCCAGCGACACATAGGACTCGGCGGGGCCGCCGGGCATGATCGACGGGCCGTTGAGCGCACCCTCTTCACCACCGGAGATGCCGGCGCCGACAAAGTGCAGGCCGCGCTCGCGGATCGCCTTCTCGCGGCGGATGGTGTCGGTGTAGAGGGCGTTGCCACCATCGATGATGATGTCGCCTTCCTCCATGGCGTCGGCGAGTTCGTTGATGACGGCGTCGGTGGGATCGCCGGCCTTGACCATGATCAGCACCCGGCGCGGCTTCTCCAGCGCGTCCAGGAACTCGGCGATGGTCTCGGAGCGCACGAAGTTGCCGTCGGAGCCGTGTTCGGCCAGCAGCGCATCGGTCTTGGCCACCGAACGGTTGTGCAACGCAACGGTGTAACCGTGCCGGGCGAAGTTCCGCGCGATATTGGATCCCATGACCGCGAGGCCCGTGACTCCGATCTGTGCCTTACCGGTATTGCCCGAGTTGGTCATGCAGAAGCCTTTCGCGTTGGGGTCACTTCGCAGGTCGGATCTATCGCTGACTAGATCGCCGCCGAGGCGGCGTGTTATCCGCTAACTGCCGAACAGTCGGCGCAGTTCGGTCAGCCACGGCAACGCCAGCGCGACGGTGGGGACGATCAGGATCGCGGCCGCGGCAATGTAGGCCGCCACGGCCAGAGCAAGACTATTGCCCTTGCCGCAGAGACGCTCGACGCGGACCACCGTGGTGGGTCCGCCGGCGGCCAGCGCACCGGACGGGGTACGCCCGCCGGCGCACGCGACAAGCGCGCGGGCCAGCGGTGTCGGCCCGGCCACCCGTACCGCGGCATCGTCGGCGAGCAGCTCGATCAGCAGTTTCACCGCGTCGAGTGCGTTGCCGCTGCGGACGAATCGCGGGAACGCCGCGTGCACGGCGGTGAACATCTCCAGCACCAGATCGTGGCGGGCGCGTAGGTGGGCCCGCTCGTGGGTCAGGATGGCCGAGATCTCGTTCTCCGACAGCGAGGTCAGGGTGCCTTCGCTGACCACCACACGGCTGCGGACACCGGGCAGGCAGTAGGCCATCGGTTGTGCGACATCGAGGATGCGCAGCCCGGCGGGGCGCCGGGCCGGGGTGCTGACCTGATCGCGGGACTTGCCGACCAGGTCGACCACCATGCGGTGGTGGGCACGTCGACGCCGGGTGGCGACACCGACCTGGACGACGGCGACGATCAGGCGGGCGCCGATCAGCAGCGTCAGGGCGAAGACCACGACGTAGAGCGTCCACAGCGGCCAACCGAGCACCGCGATCTCACTGGTCAGGGTGGCGGTCGGGCGGCCATCGGGTCCGGGTACGAACAGTCGGCTGGCGATCGCGATGCCTGCGGAGAAGGCGGACAGCACGGCCGCCAGGGCGATGGCCTGCCACAGCACGATCGCCGCGCGTGGTGCTCGTAACGGCCAGGAGGCGCGCGCGAGGAGCGCGGGTACCGGACCGACGAGCATCAGCGCGACGACGGAGAAGGCCAGCGCGGACACGCCGTTAGTGTCCCTCAGTCGGTACCGGAATTACCAGTCGGTGCGCCAGTTCCGTGCTTGGCTTCCAATTCCGCCAGCGCACGGCGCAGTGCGGCGGCCTCGCCGGCGCCCACGCGTTCGACAAAATGCACCAGGGCCGCTTCGCGGCTACCGGAGTCGGCGGCCTGGTCCAGCGCATCGACCATCAGTCCGGCCACCAGCTCGTCGCGGCCGTGTGTCGGGGCGTAGCGATGGGCGCGGTCGTCACGGTGCTGGACGACCAGATTCTTCTTCGCCAGGCGCTGGAGCACCGTCATGATCGTGGTGTAGGCGAGGTCGCGGCGTGCGGCCAGCGCCTCATGGACCTGGCGCACCGTTTGCGGTTCGCGCGAGGTCCAGAGGTGTTCCATCACTTCGCGCTCGAGTTCCCCGAGTCGCGTCAACTTGGCCATGTTCCGTTCACTCTCCTGAGCAATGACAACAAGGGTACTACGCGGTTACTACCGTGCGTCGTATCCGATCTCCGCGCCAGGTCGTGTGCCTGGCGGCGGTCCCTCCCGTGCCGGTCAATAGGCCATTCCCATGTTCCTGTGAACCCAGTCACAGGTACTGGCCCGATTGGCGGCCGTGACTATAGTAAGGCTAACCTAACCGAAGAAGGAGGTGCTGATGACGGTCGTGGTCGACGATCCACTGATCGCACGCATGTCGATTCGACGGGCGCTGCCGCTGCATGAGTCCAGCCGCCGACTGCGTGAGCTGTATCCGGAGTGCCCGCGGGTGTACGGCGTGGCCGTGATGGGCGATCTGTCCCGGCGGCGCTGGTGGCCGCTGATCGAGGTGCTCACCACGGACCGGCTGCGCATCATGTTCGACGCCGCGGTGGCCGAGACCGACAGTCGGGCCGCGGTGGCCCAGCAGTTGGCGGCCACCCTGTCGCATGTCGTGATCGGCCGGGTGGTCCCGTTGGTCGCCCTGGAGGGTCGCGCGTGGGACACCGGTCTGGAGAACCTCTGGGTGCACGTGGATTCCGAGGGCGCCATCGATTGGGTCGGCGTCGTCGATCCGACGTTGCGCGCGCTGCCCGATGATCCGCATCTGGCGCAGCGTTGCACGGTCGGCTCGGTCCGCACCACCCGCGACGGCATCGTCGCGCTGCCCAGTGAGGCGGCGTTGACGACCTGGGTGGCGCACCGCAGTCACCGCGCGCTGGCTCCGTTGTTCGCCAAACTCCACGAGGTCAGTGACGGCGCGATCTCGATCGGCGCGATGTGGAACATCGTCGGCGCCGCCGTGGTCGGTGCGTCCACTCAGGTGCCGCTGTTGGCCGGCTCCAGTGAGTTGACGAGCATGTGCCGCGGTCAGGCGATCCTGGACGCCCTGGTCGGTTTCGGCCTGCCGGTGCGCGGCGCGGCCAGATTTCCCGCCGCGAAGGCCTTGCTAAATTAGGCAAGCCTTGCCTATGCTGTTCTTGCGAGGCTAACGGACCGAGCCGGAGTCCTGAGGGCTGCAGAGACCCCCGGTCCACTCGAAGGAAGGGCCCCACGCTTTCGAGCGTGGGGCCCTTCCGCATTTCTGCAGAGATACAAGGTAGAGACTGATGGTCGTGACTTCTTCCGTGCCGCCCGGCCTCGGCGCCGGCTTCGACAGTGAACTGGGACTGCAATATCTGGAGGTGACCCCGGACGGCGGCCGCGCGCAGCTGACCATCACCGACAAGGTGAAGCAGCCGTGGGGAATCGTGCACGGCGGTGTGTACTGCGCCATCGTGGAGAGCCTGGCCAGTGTGTCCGGCCACGTGTGGCTCGCCGAGCACGGCGGCGGCACCGTCGTCGGCGTGAACAACAACACCGACTTCCTGCGTGCCATCAAATCCGGCACGGTGACGGCGGTTTCGACGCCGATTCACCGCGGCCGCCGCCAACAACTGTGGCTCATCACGATCAGCGACGAGGACGGAAAAACTGTCGCACGCGGTCAGGTTCGGTTGCAGAACATCGCCGAATGACGCGCAGCGCTGCTGATTTCCGCCGGGCGTGGCAGGATCGTTCGTTATGCGTTTGACGCCGCATGAACAAGAACGGCTGCTGATCTCCTATGCCGCCGACCTCGCACGCCGTCGGCAGGACCGCGGGCTGAAACTGAACCATCCCGAGGCCGTCGCGTTGATCACCGACCACATCCTCGAAGGCGCCCGCGACGGCCGCACCGTGGCGGAGTTGATGGTCAGCGGCCGTGCGGTACTGAGCCGCGAGCAGGTCATGGACGGGATCCCGGAGATGCTCTACGACGTCCAGGTCGAGGCGACCTTTCCGGACGGCACCAAACTCGTCACCGTCCACCACCCGATTCCGTGAGGCAGCGATGACGATCATTCCGGGTGAGTACCTGTTCGGTGACGGCGAGATCGAACTGAACTCCGGTGCCACACGTCTGACGTTGATGGTGGTCAACGCCGGTGACCGCCCGGTCCAGGTCGGCAGCCATGTGCATCTGCCGCAGGCGAACTCGGCGCTGGACTTCGACCGGGCCGCCGCGCACGGCCACCGGCTCGACATTCCGGCGGGCACCGCCGTGCGCTTCGAACCCGGTATCGCCCAGACGGTTTCGCTGGTCCCGCTGAGCGGCACCCGCGAGGTGTACGGGCTGTCCCTCAACCCGCCCGGACGGTTGGACTCGTGATGAGCGACTGCGCGAGGAAGCGGTTGGACTCGTGATGAGCGACTGCGCGAGGAAGCGGTTGGACTCGTGATGAGCGACTGCGCGAGGAAGCGGTTGGACTCGTGATGAGCGCTTGCGCGAAGAACAGATTGGATACGCCCTAGTGAGCTCGCTGTCCCGCGACCGTTACGCCGCCCTGTTCGGTCCCACCACCGGTGACCGGATCCGGTTGGCCGATACCGATCTGGTCGTCGAGATCACCGAGGACCGCAGCGGCGGACCCGGACTGGCCGGTGACGAGGCGGTCTTCGGTGGCGGCAAGGTGCTGCGCGAATCGATGGGCCAGGCCCGGGCGACCCGCGCCGACGGCGCACCGGACACCGTCATCACCGGTGCGGTGATCATCGATTACTGGGGAATCATCAAGGCCGACATCGGCATCCGGGACGGCCGTATCGTCGCCATCGGCAAGGCCGGCAATCCCGACATCATGTCCGGCGTGCACCCCGATCTGGTGGTCGGCCCGTCGACCGAGATCATCGCCGGTAACGGACGCATCGTCACCGCGGGCGCCATCGACTGTCACGTGCACCTGATCTGCCCGCAGATCATGGAAGAGGCGCTCGGCGGCGGCATCACCACGATCATCGCCGGCGGTACCGGCCCGGCCGAGGGCAGCAAGGCCACCACGGTCACCCCCGGAGCCTGGCACCTGGCCCGCATGCTGGAGGCCGTCGATCACTGGCCGCTGAACGTGCTGCTGCTGGGCAAAGGAAATACGGTCAATACCGACGCTTTGTGGGAGCAATTGCGGGGCGGTGCAGGTGGTTTCAAACTGCACGAGGACTGGGGCACCACCCCGGCGGCCATCGATGCCTGCCTCACCGTCTCCGATGCCGCCGGTGTCCAGGCCAATATCCACACCGACACGCTCAACGAGATGGCCTTCGTCGAGGACACCCTGGCCGCCATCAAGGGCCGCTCGATCCACGCGTATCACACCGAGGGCGCCGGGGGCGGCCACGCACCGGACATCATCACCGTCGCGTCATACCCGAATGTGTTGCCCAGCTCCACGAATCCGACCCGGCCGCACACCGTCAATACCCTCGACGAGCATCTCGACATGCTCATGGTGTGTCACCACCTCAACCCGAGCATCCCCGAAGATCTGGCGTTCGCGGAAAGCCGCATCCGGCCCTCGACCATCGCCGCCGAGGACCTGCTGCACGATATCGGCGCCATCTCGATGATCGGCAGTGATGCCCAGGCGATGGGCCGCATCGGCGAGGTGGTGATGCGGACCTGGCAGACCGCCCATGTGATGAAGCAGCGCCGGGGAGCACTGGACGGTGACGGTCGAGCCGACAACAATCGTGCCCGCCGCTACGTCGCCAAGTACACGATCTGCCCCGCCGTCGCGCATGGCCTCGATGACGAGATCGGTTCGGTCGAGGTCGGCAAGCTCGCCGACCTGGTGCTGTGGGAACCGGCCTTCTTCGGGGTACGCCCACACGCGGTGGTCAAGGGCGGCATGATCGCCTGGGCGGCGATGGGTGACGCCAACGCCTCCATCCCGACCCCGCAGCCGGTGTTGCCGCGCCCGATGTTCGGCGCAGCCCCGGCCGCCGCCGCGGCTACCTCGGTGCACTTCGTCGCGCCCGCGGCAATCGAGGACGGGCTGGCCGACCGGCTCGATATCCGGCGAAAGCTGTTGGCGGTCAAGAATGTTCGGCAGATCGGTAAGGCCGATATGCCGCTCAATGACGCCATGCCGCGCATCGAGGTCGACCCCGACACTTTCACCGTGCGTATCGACGGTGACGTGTGGGCCGAGCAGCCGGCCACCGAACTGCCGATGGCGCAGAGATATTTTCTGTTCTAGCCATTCATGTCCACGATGTCTTCTCTGGCAACACTTCTCACGCTCGCGGATTCACGTCTGCCGACCGGCGGGCACGTGCACTCCGGCGGCATCGAGGAGGCGATCACCAGCGGACGGGTGATCGATCTGGGGACGCTGCGCGCCTATCTGACCCGGAGGATCCGCACCCAGGGTCTGGTCAGTGCATCGCTGGCCGCCGCGGTGCACGCCGGCACGCTGACGGTCGAGGCGGCCGACGCGGAAACCGATGCCCGCACACCCTCACCCGCTGCCCGGGCGGCCTCGCGCGCGCAGGGCCGGGGCCTGGCGCGACTGGCCCGCCGGGTCTGGCCGGACTTCGGGGCGAGCGCAGCGACGGGGGAATCAACCGGCTGGGCGGGGCTCGGCACCAAACCGCATCTGGCGGTGGTGGCCGGCGTGGTGGGCATCGCAGGCGCGGTCACGCCCGAGCACACCGCGCTGTCGCTGGTCTACACCACCATGACCGGGACGGCGACGGCCGCCCAGCGGCTGCTGGCCCTGGACCCCGCCGATGTCGCGGTGCTGACCTTCGAACTGGCCGAACTGTGTGAACAGACGGCCGCCGCGGCGGTCACCGAGATCGCCGACCTGTCCGATCCGCTGCTCGACGTGCTGGCCGAAGATCACGCCGCCCGCGAGCGCCCACTCTTCTCCTCCTGACCACGAAAGGACGGCCATGCCACCACATCTGATCGACGGCGAACCGCACACCCACCACCACGACCGCCCCAAGCGGGTGCGGCAGCCTGGCGAGCCGCTGCGCATCGGGATCGGCGGGCCGGTCGGCTCGGGCAAGACCGCGTTGACCGCCGCGCTGTGCCGGCAACTGCGCGATGAACTCTCGTTGGCGGTGTTGACCAACGACATCTACACCACCGAGGATGCCGACTTCCTGCGCCGCCACGCCGTGCTGCCCGACGAACGCATCACCGCGGTGCAGACCGGTGGCTGCCCGCACACCGCGATCCGCGACGACATCACCGCCAACCTGGACGCCATCGACGATCTGATCGCGGCCAACCCGAAGTTGGATCTCATCCTGGTCGAGTCCGGCGGCGACAACCTGACCGCGACGTTTTCCTCGGGCCTGATCGACGTGCAGATTTTCGTCATCGACGTGGCCGGCGGGGACAAGGTGCCGCGTAAGGGCGGGCCCGGGGTCACGTTCTCGGATCTGTTGGTGATCAACAAGACCGACCTGGCACCGATGGTCGGTGCCGACCTCGACGTCATGCGCCGGGACTCGACCACGGTGCGCGGCGAGCGACCGTTCGTGCTGATCTCGCTCACCGAGGACCCGGCCGCGGGCCCGGTGTTGCAGTGGGTGCGCGAGCAACTCGCGGTGCCCGTTTCGGGCTAGGGAGATGCGAACGGAGGTTCTTCTGGTGGCGCGCGCGGACCGTTCACCACATGTTGAGTGCACCGGCGGCATCACGGCACGACGCACCGCGGCCGATACCGTGCATCTGCTGTCGGCGGTGGCGACCCCGCTGGGCGGGGATGACATCGTCGTACGGATCGTCGTGGAGCCCGGTGCCACGCTGCGGGTGCGCTCGGTGGCGGCCTCGGTGGCGTTGCCGAGCGCGACGACCATCGAATCATGCAGTCGCTGGGACCTGGAGGTGCACGGCGAGCTGGATGTCGATGCGCAACCCACCCTGATCGCCGCCAGCTCCCGTCATCTGGCCACCACCACACTGCGGCTCGGCGCCGACGCCCGCACCCGGGTGCGGGAGCGGGTCCAGATCGGTAGGGCCTGGGAGCGCGAGGGCTACTGGACGGGCCTGCTGCACGCCGATGTCGCGGGTACGCCGCTGTTGCGGCACCGCGTCGAGTTGGGCACCGGTTCGGTGGCCGACGACCGGATCGCCGCCCCGCGTGCCTGCATCAGCGAATTGCGGTATCCCGATACCGATTTCGACTGTGCAGGCACGCTACTGCCGCTCGCCGCCGGCGGAGCGTTGGCGACCTGGCAGGGGGAGCGGCTCTAGCTCGCGGCTTTCTCGCCGGACTTCGCCGAGGCTGCGATCTCCTGCAGTTCCTCGATTCTGGTGCGGGCGTAGGCCTGCTGCTCGGTGATGGTCAGCTGACCACGCTGACGGCTCAGGAAGGTCACCGCCCAGGACAGCAGGGTGGCGATCTTGGTCTTGAAGCCGACCAGATAGATCAGGTGCAGCCCCAGCCAGGCGAGCCAGGCGAAGAAACCGCTGAACTCGAACTTGTTCTTGTCGCCGAGCGGGATCTGGGCGACCGCGTTCCACTTCGAGACGGTGGCCATCGAGCCCTTGTCGAAGTACTTGAACGGCACCCGCGGCTTGGGCTTGGTGCCGTGTGCCCGCGCGGCGGTCTCGTTCTTGACGATCGCGGCGACGTACTTGCCGCCCTGGATCGCGCCCTGGGCCATGCCCGGCACGCCGGGCACAAACGCCATATCGCCGACCACAAAGACGTTCGGGTGCCCGGGGATCGACAGGTCGGGGTTCACGACAACGCGGCCCGCCCGGTCGATCTCGGTCTCGGACTGGGCGGCCAGATCCTTGCCCAGCGGGCTGGCCGCGACCCCGGCCGACCAGACCTTGCTCGCCGATTCGATACGCCGGATCGAACCGTCCTTCTCCTTGACGGTGAGACCGTTGCGGTCGACGTCGGTGACCATGGCGTTCAGCTGGATCTCGACACCCATCTTCTCCAGGCGCTCCTTGGCCCGCAGGCCGAGCTTCTCACCCATCGGCGGCAGCACGGCGGGTGCGGCGTCGAGCAGGATGACATGCGCCTCGGTGGGGTCGATGTGGCGGAAGCTGCCCTTGAGCGTCTGGTCGGACAGCTCCTGGATCTGGCCGGCCATCTCGACACCGGTGGGGCCTGCGCCGATGACCACGAACGTCAGCAGCTTCTTGCGGCGCTCGGGATCGCTGGAGCGCTCGGCCTGCTCGAAGGCGCCGAGGATCCGGCCGCGCAGCTCGAGGGCGTCGTCGATGGTCTTCATGCCAGGCGCCCACTCCGCGAAGTGGTCGTTGCCGAAGTACGACTGTCCGGCGCCGGCGGCCAGGATCAGCGTGTCGTACGGGGTGGCGTAGTCATGTCCGAGCAGTTCGGAGTGCACCACCTGGTTGGCCAGGTCGACATGGGTGACATCACCGAGCAGCACCTGGGCGTTGCGCTGCTTGCGCAGGATCAGCCGGGTGGGCGGGGCGATCTCGCCCTCGGAGATGATGCCGGTCGCCACCTGGTACAGCAGGGGCTGGAACAGGTGATGGGTGGTGCGCGCGATCAACTTGACGTCGACATCGGTGCGCTTGAGCGCCTGTGCGGCGTTCAGCCCACCGAAACCCGAGCCGATGATGACGACCTTGTGCCGATCCGACGCCGTAGCTCCGGGGTGGCTCATTTCTGCTCCTAGAGAAGTACTTTGTTAATACAACTCTAGGGTAGTCGGTGGCCATCCCACCAGCGCGGTGAGATGGCGCACCGAACCCAAATGTTCATCGCTGCGACGGATCAGCCCTGCAGAACCGGGGCGAGCGCCTCGCCGACCGCGGCCACCCCGCCCGGGGTGTAGCCCCCGACGGTGAACGCGCTGAGGATGACACCGTCGACGCCGGCGTCGTAGACCTTTTCCTTGAGCTGTTCGGCGACCTGCTCGGGGGTGCCGTAGGCAGCCCGCTGCTTGAAGTCGTCGGGCACCATATCGGCGGTGTACTGCTCGCCGATCAGGGCGACGACGAGCATGCTGGTCTCCAGCGTCGCGGGATCACGGTCGATCTTCTCGCACGCCTCCTTGACGACCGCGACCTTGCGCTCCAGCTCGTCGAAGCCGGCGATGATGTTGAGATGGTCGAAGTGCCGTGCGGCCAACGGGATGGTCTTCTTCTCGCCGCTGCCACCGATCATCAGCGGAATGTGTTCGCGGAAGCGGGGATTGGCGAACGCTTCCTGGGTTTTGTAGTAGGTGCCGTCGACCGTGACGCGGTCACCCTTGAGCATCGGCAGGATGATTTCCAGCGCCTCGTCGAGCTTTTTGAACCGATCGGTGAAGGTGCCGAACTCGTAGCCGAGGCTGTTGTGCTCCAGCTCGAACCAGCCGGTGCCGATGCCCAGGATCGCGCGGCCCTGGCTGATCACGTCCAGGGTGGTGATCTCCTTGGCCAGCAGGGTCGGGTTGCGGTAGGTGTTACCGGTCACCAGGGTGCCCAGTTGCACCTTCTCGGTGGCGGTGGCCAGCGCGCCGAGCGCGGTGTACGCCTCGAGCATCGGCTCCTCGGGCGCGCCGATACCGGGCAGCTGGTAGAGGTGATCCATCACGAAGACGGAGTCGAATCCGGCCTGCTCGGCCTCGCGGGCCTGCGCGATGACTGTCGGGAACAGTTCCGAGACGTCGGTGCCGTAGGAGAAGTTGGGGATCTGGAGTCCAAGTCGAATCGCCATGGGACTCACGTAACCACAACTAACCGGAGTCGTGACCCCGGTTTCGCGTCCGGCGAAGCCGGGAATAAATCCGGCTCAGCCGAAGCTGGCCAGCGCCCCCTGGCTCACGTGCAGTGTTTCCCCGGTGATGTGGCGCGCCGACGGGGTGGCGAGAAACAGCGCCAGTCGGGTGATCTCGTCGGCCGTCGAACTCGGGGCGGAGCCGGCGCCGTTGTAGCCGGGCTCGGCGCCGCGGCCGGCTGCGACGGTGTTGATGGTGATCCCGCGGATCCCGAAGTGCGCGGCCTGGCCGGCGGTCCAGTTGCTCAGTGTGGCCTTGATCGCGGCGTCGGCGCTGCCATCGGCGGGGTTTTCGGCGACGACATTGATGATGGACCCGCCCGAGCTCAGCTGGTCACCGAGCACCGAGACGGTCAGCACCGCCGAGAGCACCGTGGTGTCCAGGGCATGGCGCCAGGCGGCGGCCCGGTCGGACAGCGAGTGGGTGCGCGGATCGCCGGCGTCCCAGCGGGCGGCGGGCACGTTGACGATGCCGTCGAGATGCTGGGGGAGCAGGCTGCGGGCGGCCTCCAGGCCGGCCGGGTCGATGTTGTCGATGACGACATGGTCGACGTCGAGTTCCTTGGCGGCGACCTCCAGGTCGGCGCGGCGGGCGCCGGCGATGACCACGCTGTGGCCGGCATCGCGGAAACCGCCTGCGATATGGCGACCGAGGTCGGTGTCGCCACCGGTGAGCAGCACGTGCATCGAATCTCCTTGGCTCAGCGCTGAGACAGCGAACGTGTCGATGTTACTGGACAGTAGCTAGCCCGCGAAATCCGACGCGCCCATCGGGTGGGTGGGATGGCGGGATTCGGTAACGGATGGTGCGCCCGGGGCGAAAGGGGAGTGAGACCCGCCGCGGCCGCATCGCTCGCCGTCGGCGGGCCCCGTCGTGGGCTGAGATGGACAGCAATATCAGTTGTACTGCCCTGCATGGCAATTCGTCGAGTTCAGCAATCTCTCAGCGAAACACTATTAGAGCAACTCACACTTGCGTCACGGCCGTAACACGGTAGTTTCTTCACCATGGATCAGTCGGACGTGAATCCCTCACACCGCAAACGGCTCGCTGCGGGCCTGGCGACAGCCGCCGCGGCGGCGGCCCTGACGTTGCCCGTCGCGGTGTCGCATGCGGAGCCGGTTCCGCCGCCTCCGCCGCCCGCTCCGGCCGATCCCGCCGCCCCGCCGGCCCCGGCCCCGCCGGTTGATCCCGCTGCTCCGCCCGCGGTGCCGCCGCCGGTCGCGCCGCCCACGCCGCTGCCCCCTGGTGTCCCGCCGCCTCCCGTCGATCCGAACGCGCCGCCGGTGGATCCGAATGCACCGCCACCGCCGCCCGCGCCCGAGCCCGGGCGGGTCGACAACGCCGCCGGCGGCTTCAGCTACGTGGTGCCCGAAGGTTGGAAGGTCGCCGACGCCACCCAGCTGTCCTACGGCCAGGCACTGCTGACCAAGATCCCGCCGGCCGGTACCGAGCAACCGCCGAACGACACCAGCGTGCTGCTCGGCCGCCTCGACCTGAAGCTGTTCGCCGGGTCCGAGGCCGACAACGCCAAGGCCGCAACCCGACTGGCCTCGGATATGGGTGAGTTCTTCATGCCCTTCCCGGGGACCCGCCTCGGCCAGGAGTCCACTCCGCTGACCGCCGGTGATTTCACCGGTAGCGCGTCGTACTACGAGGTCAAGTTCACCGACGCCAACAAGCCGACCGGGCAGATCTGGTCGGGTGTCGTCGGCGAACCGGTCGCGGCCGGGACTCGCGGTCAGCGCCTGCCCGCCCGCTGGTTCGTGGTGTGGCTGGGCACGGCCAACAACCCGGTGGACAAGGCGGCCGCGGTCGATCTGGCCCAGTCCATCCGCCCGTGGACCCCGCCGCCTCCACCTCCGCCGCCTGACCCCAACGCACCTCCGCCGCCGCCGGACCCGAACGCCCCGCCGCCCGATCCGAACGCGCCGCCGCCGCGGCCTGCGGTCGGCGTGCCGGTGCCGGTCGACCCGGCCACCGCGCCCGGGATGCTGCCGCCCGCCTGACGGTCGTCGTCGCGCCGAGAGTGACGCATTGGCGGCTCTCGGCGTCCGGCGAGCAGCCCTACCGTCGCTCTCGTCGAGGCGGATCCGACGGATCGCGATCGTGCCCCTTTCGTGGGCACGATCGTGACCTGAAACGTGTAAGCCTGAAGTAGGGCTTGTCAGCCGTGTCAGGTCCGGGAAAGGTACCAGGGAGGAACTGTCATGGGTCAGATCATTGGAACCATAATCTTCGGCGCTGTCATCGGCGTGCTGGCACGTTTGGTCATCCCGGGTAAGCAGGCGATCGGTTGGGTCATCACTGTTGTGCTCGGTGTCGCTGGGGCGCTCATCGGCTACTGGGTATGGGGGATGATCGCCAGTGACGGCAACGCCAATACATCCGGTATCGACTGGATCCGATGGGCGATCAGCATCGCAGCGGCCGCCGTTCTCACGCTCGGCTACACCGCTGCTACCAAGAAGTAGTAGATGTTGGATCCCATAGCGGCGCAACAGTTTCTAGCCTTCTCGCCGCCTACCGCGGTGGGCTGGATAACCTACATCATCATCGGCGGTATTGCTGGCTGGCTGGCGGGCAAGTTCGTCAAGGGCGGTGGGCAAGGCATCTTGCTGAACATTGTCGTCGGTGTGATCGGCGGCTTTCTTGGCGGATTCCTGCTGGAGCGGCTCGGTGTCGATGTGATCGAGGGCCGCCGATGGTTCACCTTCTTCACCTCATTGCTGGGTGCGGCGTTGCTGCTGTGGGTCGTCGGTTTGGTTAAACGGAGGTCGTGAGCACCAGCGGCTCACCGTCGGTGACCGCGATGGTGTGCTCGCTGTGTGCGGTGCGCGAGCCGTCCGCCGAGCGGATGGTCCACCCGTCGGGGTCGTAGACGATCCGGTCGGTGCCCGCGGCGAACCAGGGTTCCAAGGCCAGCGTCAGCCCGGGCCGCAGCTTGAGCCCGCGCCCGGCGCGTCCGGTGTTGGGCACGTGCGGGTCCTCGTGCATGGTGCGGCCCAGGCCGTGTCCGCCGAACTCGGTGTTGACTGGATAGCCGTACTCGGCGGCGGCCGCGCCGATGGCCGCGGAGATGTCACCGAGACGGCGGCCCGGCAGCGCGGTCGCGATCGCGGCGGCCAATGCCCGTTCGGTCGCCTCGATGAGCCGCTGATCGGCTGCGCGCGGTGTGCCGACGATGATGCTGCGGGCCGAGTCGGCGACCCAGCCGTCGATCGACACCGCGATGTCCATGGTCAGCAGATCACCGTCACCGAGCACATAGTCGTGCGGCAGGCCGTGCAGCACCGCGTCGTTCACCGACAGGCAGATGACATTGCGGAACGGTCCCCGCCCGAACGACGGCGCGTAGTCCCAGTAGCAGGATTGCGCCCCGCGCGCGGCGATCAGGTCGCGGGCCCGGTGCTCCAGATCGAGCAGGTTCACCCCCGGGCGGGCCCGCCCGGCCAGGTCCTCGAGCAGTTCGGCGATGAAGGCGCCGGTCACACGCATCGCCTTGATCTCCTGTGCCGTCTTCAGTTCCACCATGCCGTCGTGCCTCGCTCTGTTGACGTTCTCGGTATGAAAATACCGGTGTGCAGAACTCACCCTAACCGAGGCGTCGGTATTTTCATACCGGAAGCGCTAGGCTGGCCGCATGGTGCGACTGCCGCTGACCGCTGAACAACTCGCCGCCGGGAAGCGACTCGGCGAAGTACTCCGGCACGCCCGCGGGGAGCGGACATTGGCGGCGGTGGCGCAGGCGGCCGGGATCTCACCGGAGACCCTGCGCAAGATCGAGACCGGCCGGCTGGCCACGCCGGCCTTCACCACAGTTGCGGCGCTGGCGCGGGTGTTGCCGCTATCGCTCGACGAGTTGGCCGATATCTGCCTGTTCCCGGTCGACCTCGAACACGCCGGCTGATCAGGTCGAGGCGTGCCACACCAGGGCGGCCGCCAGGGCGCCCATGCCGTTGAGTGACCAGTGCAGCGCGATCGGCGCGATCAGGCTGCCGCTACGTCGACGTAGCCAGGTGAAGACGAAACCGGCCGCGCCGGTGACGATCACGGCGCCCACGACACCGGCCACCATGCCGAACACGCCCCCGCCCAGGATGCGGGTGAACCCGACATTGCCACTGGTCAGGCCGAACGAACTGACAATGTGCCAGAGGCCGAACAGCAGCGACCCGGCCGCGGCGACACCCCGGAAACCCCAGGCGCGATCCATCGCCCCGTGCAGCACCCCGCGGAACACGATCTCCTCGGGGATGACGGTCTGCAGCGGGATGATCACCATCGAGGCGATGAGCGCGCCGGACAGCGTTGCGTAGTGGTTGTTCATGAACATCGGTCGGGTCCACGGCATCAGCGCACCGATGGCGATCACCGCCAGCACGATGCCGACCGCGGCCGCGGCGTATCCGGCGCCGGAGCGCCACTGCTCGCGACCCAGGCCCAGTTCCGACCAGCACAACCCGCGGGAGCGCACCAGGATCACCAATCCGACGGCGGCGGCCGGCACGATGGCCACGTTCGCCCACGGGGTGGTGAAATGTGCGATCAGATTGGTGGCGACCAGCACGACGACCACGATCGCGACATCGACGTAGACGCGGAAGTGATGCAACGCCGCCAGCTGCCCAACCAGCGGGTGGGCAGGCAATTCGATCGGTGTGGCCACCGCGCCGGCGTCAGACATCGTCTGCAAGTGTACGTGTCGCGGTTGTCTACCTAAGTTAGCGAACTGACAGGCTATGGTGTCGAGAGTGCGGAGGATGACACGGTGACCGACGAGCAGCAGTTACTGGCCGGCGTGCGAGTGCTCGACCTCGCGGGTGTCGATGGCGCCGCGGTCACCCGGCTGGTCGCCGACCTGGGTGCCGATGTACTCAAGATCTCGCTGCCCGGCGACGACGCCGAGAGTCGGTCGGCGCCCCTGGCCGGCGGCACCAGCGTGCCGTACGCCCTGAACAACGCCAACAAGCGGCATGCCACGTTGGATCCCGCGGTCGCCGCCGACCGGACCCGATTCGACGAGCTGGTTGCCGGTGCCGACATCCTGGTCGGCGGCGGACCGGTGACCGATGGCTTCGGCACATCGTGTGTGGAGCTGGCCGACCGGCATGCCGAGCTGGTGGCGATCTCGATCACCGACTTCGGCACCGACGGCCCGTACCGGTCCTGGCGGGGCACCGACGCCGTGTTCTACGCGATGTCCACCGCGCTGTCGCGGTCCGGCCCGGCCACCGGGACACCGGTGCTGCCACCGATCGGTATCGCCTCGGCGACCGCCGCTGCGCAGGCCGCCTGGGCGGTGCTGGCGGCCTACTACCACCGGCTGCGCCACGGTGGCGGCGACTACATCGACTTCTCCCGGTTCGAGGCGGTGGTGCAGGCGCTCGACCCGCCGTTCGGTTCGCAGGGGCAGGCCGCCTCCGGTCTCAAACGCTCCAGCAGCTGGCGGGGTCGCCCGCGCAATCAACAGATCTACCCGACGTTCCGATGCCGCGACGGATATGTGCGGATCTGTCTGCTCTCGGCGCGCCAGTGGCGGGGGATGCGGGCCTGGCTGGGCGAACCCGAAGAGTTCAGCTCACCGGAATTCGAATCAATCGGTGCACGATTCGCCGCCTCCAAGCAGCTCAACGCCGCCATCGCCGACCTGTTCGCGCCCGAGACGATGGCCGATCTGGTGGCCCAGGGCCAGCTCCGCGGGGTGCCGATCGCCGCGGTGCAGACACCGGCCGAGGCGCTGGCCTCCGATCATTTCCGCGCTGTCGGCGCCCTGGCTCCGCTACCGGTCGCCGAGGGTGGCACCGTCACCGTGCCGGTCGGCCCGTTCGTCGTCGACGGACAGCACCGCGGGCTGCGCACCACGGCGGTGGCCACGGAGACACCCGACTGGCTCGGCCCGCCCAACCAGGTGGGCCGGCCACGCAAGAACGGCCGCCGACCGTTCGACGGGTTACGCATCCTGGACCTGGGTGTGATCGTCGCCGGCGGCGAACTCGGCCGGCTGTTCGCCGACCTGGGTGCCCGGGTGGTCAAGGTGGAGAGCGCGGCCTACCCTGACGGGCTGCGTCAGACGGCGCCGGGTCAGGCGATGAGCTCGTCCTGGGCGCTGACGCACCGCAACGAGCTGAGCTTCGGGGTGGATCTGCGCTCCGGAGAGGGTGCCGAGATCTTCGGAAAACTGGTCGGCCGCACCGATGCGGTGTTCGCCAATTTCAAGCCGGGAACACTTGCCGCACTGGGCTATTCCTTCGAGAAGTTGCAGCAGCTCAACTCCACCGTGGTGCTGGCCGAGAGCAGTGCCTACGGCGACACCGGGCCGTGGAGCGACCGGATGGGCTATGGGCCGCTGGTGCGGGCCACCACCGGGGTGACCCGGCTGTGGCGCGGAGTCGGCCCGCAGGCCGACCAATTCTTCGATGCGACCACGATTTTTCCCGACCATGTCGCGGCCAGGATCACCGCGATCGCGACACTGGCCGCACTGATCCGGCGCGAAACCACTGCGGTCGGTGCACATGTGCACATCTCGCAGGCCGAGGTCGCGGTCAACCAACTCGCCACGGCCTATGTCGCCGAGGCCGCCGCCCAATCCGGCCTGCCGCTCACCCCCGACCCGGCCGTGCACGCGGTGTGCCCCTGCGCCGGTGAGGACGAATGGTGCGTCATCTCGGTACGCGATCACGCCGACCGAGCCGCGCTGGCGGCGCTCATCGGCACCGATCTGCCCGCCGGCGGCGCGGCGCTGTCCGCCATCCTCGGGGCGTACACCAGCGGTCGGGACAAGCATGTCGTCACCGAGGAGCTGCAGGCCGCCGGTATCCCGGCCGGCCCGATGAACCGGCCGGCCGATGTACTCGACGACGTCCAGCTGCAATTCCGCTCGCTCTACAGCGATCTGGAGCATCCGTTGTTCGAGGATCCGATGCCCAGCGAGACCAGGCCGGCGCCATATCGGCGGATCCCACGCGGCGAACTGCGGCCCGCGCCGCTGGCCGGTGAGCACACCCGCGACATCTGCCAGAAGGCCCTGGAGATGGATGTCACCGAGATCGACCGACTCATCGCCGACGGAGTGATCTTCGTCAGCCCCGACGCTGGGAGTGCACCGTGAGTACCGCATCCGTGTTCATCGACGGCGAGTTCCGGACCGCCGCCGCATCGACGCCCGTCATCGAGGCGGCCACCGAACAGCAACTCGGGCTCGGTTCTGCGGCAACCGAATCCGAGGTGGATGCGGCCGTCGCGGCCGCACGGTCGGCGCTGCCGGGCTGGCAGGGGACACCGGCGGCCGAACGTGCCGCCGCGCTGCGCCGGTTCGCCGACGCACTGGCCGAGCGCGGTACCGACACCCAGGTGCTGTGCTCGCGGGAGAACGGTATGCCGACGCGACTGTCCAAGGGCGCCAACGGCATCTACCCGGCACTGCTGCTGCGCTACTACGCCGACCTGATCGAGAGCGGTGCCGACGAGGAGATCCGCCCCGCGGCGATCGGACACACCATCGTGCGCCGGGAGGCCGTCGGAGTGGTTGCGGCGATCACCCCGTGGAACTATCCGCAGGCGCTGGCCGCCATGAAGATCGCCCCGGCGTTGGCCGCCGGGTGCACGATGGTGCTCAAGGCCGCGCCCGAAACCGCCTTGGACGCACTGGTGTTCGCCGAGGCCGCGCAGGCTGCGGGGCTGCCTGCGGGTGTCCTCAACGTGCTGGCCGGTGGGCCGGATGCCGGCGCGCATCTGGTATCGCACCCGGGTGTGGACAAGGTGGCCTTCACCGGGTCGACCACCGCCGGGCGGGCCATCGCGCAGGTGTGCGGCGGGCTGCTGCGCCCGGTCACCCTGGAACTCGGTGGCAAATCGGCGGCGATCATCCTCGACGACGCCGATCTGGACGCCACCGTCAAGGGACTGCGCTCGGCCTCTTTCGTCAACAACGGGCAGACCTGTCACCTGAGTTCGCGGATCCTGGCGCCCCGGTCACGGTATGCCGAGGTGGTCGACGCGCTGGCCGCCCTGGCCGACGGTCTGGTGGTGGGTGACCCGCTGCAGAAGTCCACCGATATCGGTCCGCTGGTCAGCCGGCGTCAGCAGCAGCGGGTGCTGGAATACATCGATATCGGTCGCGCCGAGGCCAAACTCGTTGCCGGCGGCTCGGTTCCGGCCGACCAGTCGCAGGGCTGGTTCGTCGCGCCGACCGTCTTCGCCGATGTCGACAACTCGGCACGCATCGCCCAGGAGGAGATCTTCGGCCCGGTTCTTGCGGTGATCTCCTACGACAGCGATCAGGAGGCGATCGATATCGCCAACGACAGCGAATACGGGCTGGGCGGCACTGTGTGGTCACCGGATGTCGAGCGGGCCACCGGCATTGCCCGCGCGGTGCGTACCGGCAGCATCGGCGTCAACCAGTATCAGTTGGATGTCAACGCGCCGTTCGGCGGGGTGAAGGCCAGCGGCCTGGGGCGTGAACTCGGCCCCGAGGGCCTGGCCGCCTATCAGGTGCTCAAGTCGATCTACCGGGTCGGCTCGCCCGCCTGACCCGGCCACCCCCCCCCATTTGGCGAGCGTGCGTGTCTGCGGCCGACACGCCCCGTCGATCCAGAAGTTTCCGCACGCTCGGTGGAGAGGAATGCAGTGACAATCGATCCCAGGACCCCGGTACTGGTCGGGTACGGCCAGGTCAGTCAGCGCGAAGAGAGCGCGACGACCGAGCCCGTCGACCTGATGGAGGCCGCGGCCAGGGCGGCCGCCGACCCGCGAGTGCTCGCCGCGGTCGACTCGGTACGGATCGTGAACCTGCTGTCCTGGCGGTATCGCGACCCGGGTCTGCTGCTGGCGAAACGGATCGGCGCGCCCGATTCGGCAACCCGCTACACCCCGATCGGTGGCAATGTGCCGCAGTCGCTGGTCAACCAGGCCTGCCTGGACATCCAGGCAGGCCGCAACGAGGTGGTGCTGATCAGCGGGGGCGAGACCTGGCGCAGCCGGACCCGTCTTCGTGCCCGGGGCGAGAAGCTGACCGGCACAAAACAGGACGAAACGGTGCCGCTGGCACCGGGTTCCGAGGACGAGTTCGCACTTGCGGGCCCAGGCGAGCTGCGCATCCACCTGGACCGGCCCGCGTTCGTGTACCCGATGTTCGAGCAGGCGCTGCGCATCACCGCGGGGGAGACGCCGGCCGAGCATCAGCAGCGCATCGGTGCGTTGTGGGCGCGGTTCAGCGAGGTTGCCGCGGGGAATCCGCACGCCTGGAACCAGCAGGCGTCCTCGGCCGAAGAGATCGCTCAGCCCGGGCCGGCGAACCGCATGATCAGTGCGCCCTACACCAAGCTGATGAACTCCAACAACATGGTCGACCAGGGCGCGGCACTGATCCTGATGTCGGCCGAGAAGGCTACGTACCTCCAGATTCCCACCGACCGTTGGGTTTTCCCGTACGCCGGTACCGACGCCCATGACACCTACGAGATCAGCCATCGTGCGCGTTTCGACGGTTCACCGGCCATCCGGATCGGCGGGCGGCGGGTCCTGGAGCTCGCCGGGGCCGGTCTCGACGACATCGCCATGGTTGACGTCTACTCCTGCTTCCCGTCCGCGGTACAGGTGGCGGCCAACGAACTCGGACTGGCCCTCGATGATCCGGCGCGCCCGTTGACGGTGACCGGCGGCCTGACATTTGCCGGCGGGCCGTGGAACAACTACGTGACCCATTCGATCGCCACCATGGCCGAACGACTGGCGGCGGCACCCGGTACCCGAGGGCTGATCACCGCCAACGGTGGTTACCTGACCAAGCACAGCTTCGGGGTGTACGGCACCGAACCGCCCATCGGCGAATTCCGCTGGGAGGACGTGCAAGCCGCAGTCGACGCCGAGCCGACCGTCGCCGCCGAGGTCGAGTGGGAAGGGGTCGGCACCGTCGAGACGTGGACCACCCCGTACGACCGCGAAGGTGTGCCGGAGAAGGCGTACCTCGCGGTGCGCACCCCCGGTGACACCCGGACGCTGGCGGTGCTCAACGACAAGTCCGAGGCGCTGGCCAGTGCCACCGAGGACATCGCCGGGGCGAAGGTCACCGTGCACGCCGACGGGACGGCGTCACTGGGCTGATATCGGTGTATTCGGCGCTCGGCCATATCTATAGTCCTCGATGTGGCCGAGGCATCACCTGCGGGGAGCATCGTGACCTGCGTATCGGTAGGGGCGTACGAAGGTGGGCTGAGTCGCGGCAGTGGGTACACCATCCTCGGCCATGACGTCGTCAAGCGGCAGGTGCGGGTGCGAGGTGACGGCGGTAGAACCCGGTGGTTTCCGATCTACTGCTTCGACGTGATTGCGCGGGCGCTGGCCCACCTGGAGAGTCAGGGCGTCCTGGTCGCATGTTCGCGGCGGTGCGGTAAGAGCTAAAGCAGACCCAAGGCCCTGACCGCGTCGCGCTCCTCGCGTAGTTCATAAACCGACGCGTCGATGCGAGCCCGCGAAAAGGCATTGATGTCAAGGCCTTCCACGATCTCCCAGCGGCCGTCGACTGACCGGCACGGGAACGAGCTGACCAATCCCTCGTCCACACCGTAGATTCCGGGCGAGGGCAGCGCGACCGACGTCCAGTCACCGTCGGGTGTGCCGTGCACCCAGCTGTCGACGTGATCGATGGCGCCATTGGCCGCCGATGCCGCCGAACTGGCACCGCGGGCCTCGATGATCGCGGTGCCGCGGCGCGCCACGGTGGGGATGAAATCGTCGGACAGCCAATGGGTGTCGGCGGCATAGTCGGCACCGGAGCGGCCGCCGACGACGGTGTGGAAGATATCGGGGTACTGCGTGGGGGAGTGATTGCCCCAGATGGTCATCCGGCTGATCTCGGTGACCGGAACGCGGGCATGCCGGGCCATCGCGGCGACCGCCCGGTTGTGATCCAATCGGGTCAGCGCGGTGAACCGCTCGGCCGGGATGTCCGGGGCGTGCGCCGAGGCCACCAGGGCGTTGGTGTTCGCCGGGTTGCCGACCACCAGCACCCGAACTCCCTCGGCGGCACCGGCGTTGAGTGCCTTGCCGGCGGCGGCGAAGATCTGCGCGTTGGCACCGAGCAGGTCCGCCCGCTCCATCCCCTTGGAACGGGGCCGCGCGCCGATCAGCAGTGCGACATCGACCCCATCGAAGGCACGCACCGGATCGACGTAGATCTCGGTACGCGCCAACAGCGGAAATGCCCCGTCGTCGAGTTCCATGACCACCCCCTCGGCCGCGCGCACGGCGTCGGGAAGTTCGAGAAGCCGCAGTGTGACCGAAGTCTCGTGGCCGAGCATGGCTCCGGCTGCGATGCGGAACAGTGCGGCATAACCGATGTGGCCTGCCGCGCCGGTGACGACGACGGTGACCGGCGACTTTGACGGTGACATGACGTCACCCTAACGGCTGTCAGTTAAAGAGTTCGGCCAGCGGTACTTTCGGGTCGGCGAGTTTCTCGGCATCGATCTTCTTGCCGGACCGGATGACCGCCTTGATGTCATCCAGACCTTCCCAGATGTTCACATTCATGCCGGCCAGCACCCGGTCCTTCTTGTCCAGCCAGAAGGAGGTGTATTCGCGTTTGTCGGTATCGCCGCGGAACACCACCGTGGCGTACTCGGGTGCGTGGCCGACGTACTCCATGCCCAGGTCGTACTGATCGGTGTAGAAGTACGGCAGTTCGTCGTAGACACCCGGGTTTCCCAACATGCCGGCCGCCGCGACGGCGGGCTGCTTCAGTGCGTTGGCCCAGTGCTCGGTCCGTATCCGCGAGCCGAACAGCGGATGCTGTGCCGCAACGATATCGCCGACGGCGTAGATATCGTCATCGCTGGTCTTCAACGCGGCGTCCACCGCGATACCACCGTCGGCGAGATCCAGGCCGGCCTGTTCGGCGAGCTTCAGGTTCGGTTCCGCGCCGACCGCGATCAACACCGCATCGCTGGGCACGCTGGTCTCGTCACCCAGGCGTAGACCCGCGGCCGGGCCGCCGGCGGTCGTGGTGATCCCGTCGACGGTGGCACCGAAGCGCAGATCCACCCCATGGTCGGCATGGAGCTGGGCGAAGATCTCGGCATTCTCGCGGCCGAGCGCCTTGAGCAGCGGTAGCTCGGCGCTCTCGACCACGGTCACCTCGATATCCCGAGATCGGGCGGCGGCGGCCACCTCCAGGCCGATCCAACCGGCACCAACGATCGCCAACCGTCTGCCGTGCTCCAAGGTGGACAACAGGGCGTCAGCGTCACGAACGGTGCGCAGCACGTGCACCCCGTCGGCGTCGGCGCCCGGTATCGAAAGGACGCGCGGCCGCGAACCGGTGGCCAGCAGCAACTTGTCGTAGTGCTCGTGGCGTCCGACCTCGTCGGCGGTGTTGAAACCGATATTGTGGGCGGCCGGGTCGAGCGAGGTCACCGTGGTCCCCAGCCGCAGGTCGACGTCGTGCTCGCGGTACCAATCCTCGTCGTGCACCGTGAAATCGGCCGGAGCGGCTTTGCCGAGCAGAAAGTCCTTGGACAGCGGAGGGCGCTCATAGGGGAGTTCGTCCTCGCTGCCGAACAGCACGATCGGTCCGTCGAAATCGTTGTCGCGCAACGCCTCCACAGCCTTCGCGCCTGCAAGTCCGGCGCCGACGATGACGAATGTGCGTGCGGTGCTCATAACGTGTGCTCCCTCATCTGGTGATCTGTTGGCGTAGGTCGCCGTGGAGCGACACCCGAACCGGGGATGTCTGCCACGGTGACCAATCCGAACAGCGGCACCGGGGCATGAGCCGTTCGGAGATGCCGTGCTGCCGTGCCATCAGGTTGAGGTACCCCGCGTCGGCGGTGACAAACGTCGCCGATTCAGCCCGATTTGGACGGTAGGGACTCCGCGTACTTGCGGCCGCGATCCACCCACGAGCGCAGGTTGCGCGTCACCTTCAATCCCGCGTCCTGCACCCGGATCCAGCCGCGGACGTCGCGCCCGCCCATCACCATCGGCTCGACATGGGCGCGGCTGAGCAGTTTCTCGGTGTCCTCAGCAGCCACGCGCACCATCAGCCCGCCCTGCCCGGACACGCAGACGGCCATGTTGCCGTTGATCAAGAAGGCCAGCCCGCCGAACATCCGTTTCTCGTCGGCGGTGCCGATCAGTTCGCGGACCCGCTCGGCAAGATGCTCGTCGTAGGCCATGGCGCTAGTCCAGGTCGACGCGGATGGTGAGCAGATCGCTTCCCATCACGCGGACCACCGCGCTGTTGAGCTGCGGCAGTTCGGCCAGCCGGGCGATCGGGTCATCCGAGGGCAGCAGGTGTGCCGTGCCGGTGCGCCACCGGCCGCGGATACGCACCCGCACGGCCGGGTCGGCCTTGATGTTGAGCACATAGTGCGAATGCTCACCGTGCTCGGAGACCATCCAGAAGGCGTTGTCGATGACCCGTCCGCCGACGGCGGTGCGACGGGGCTGCCCCGATTTGCGGCCGGTGGTCTCCAGCATGGTCACCGGCAGCCGTCGGCCCACCGGATTGACCACGAGGCGCTGAACGGTGTGCACGACCCTGCGCTTGAGCGTCATTCGCCGAGTCTAGGTCGCGACGGGCTCACAGCGGACGTCGAAATTCACCGAGTTGGCGATGAAACACAGGTGATGGGCGCGGTCGTGGATATCGGCCAGCGCATCGGCCTGTGCCGGATCGGCGAGCTGCAGCGCCGGACGCAATGTGACCTCGGTGAAGTAGCCGCCGCCGTTCTCGGTCTGAGCCATGGTGCCCGACGGGTGATCGGTATAACCGGTCACGACGATGCCGTTCTGTGCGCACAGCGCCAGGACCCACAGCATGTGGCATTGCGACAGACTGGCCACCAGCAGTTCCTCCGGGTTCCAGCGGCTCGGGTCGCCGCGGAACGACGGATCGGCACTGCCGGCGATCGTCGGCTTGCCCGGCGCGCTGACATCGTGGGCGCGCTCGTAATCGCGATACCCACTGGTTCCGGTGCCGGTGTCACCGGTCCAGGTGATGTCCAGCTCGTAGTGATGGGTCTTGCCTGCCATTCCTCACACGGTAGGCGTCCACCCCAGGGCCGGTCCGAGGTGGTCGGCCAGATCGGCGATGATCTGGGTGTAGTCCGCGGGCTCGAAGGTGAACGGCAGCGCAAAGGTGACCTCGTCGGCGCGCTGGAATCCGGCGTGCGCGAACAGCTGATCGGCGAGTTCGTCGGAAGGCCCGACATAGTCAGGGGAGAACATCATGCCGCGCGGACCCTGCGGCGACGTGGTGCGCTCGAACCGGGCGGCCGCGTACTCGCGGTAGCGGCGAATCTGGCCATCGGTGGCGCTGTCGGTGGGTATGACGACCAAACCCTGTGAGACCCTGGGAGTTCCGCGATGCGCGGCCCGGTAGGCGTCGATGTGCTCGGCCTGGATGGTGGCGAAATCCCGGGACTCGGTCCCCTCGACGGAGACGACCGAACTGGTCAGATAGTTCAGGCCCTGCTGCCCGGTCCAGATCGCCGACTCCCGGCCGCCGCCGTACCAGAGCCGGTCGGCCAACCCGGGCGCGTGCGGTTGCACGTAATTGGTGAACTGTTCGATACCGACGGTGCCCTCGAAATCGCTGACCGGTTCGCCGCGCAGCGCCCGCAGCAGCCGTAACACCCGTTCCTTGGAGAAGTCCTCGGCGTCATGGGTGTCCGGGTAGAGCGCCGCCTTGTAATGGTCGTAGAGCATCGGGGTGCCCACCGACACACCGGGATTGATGCGACCACCGGACAGCAGGTCGACCGTCGCCAGATCCTCGGCCAACCGCAGCGGGTTCTCCAACCCCAGCGGGATCACCGCGGTGCCGAGTTCGATGCGCGACGTGCGCTGGCTGGCGGCGGCCATGATCGCCACCGGCGACGAGATCCCCGGCTGCAGATGCCGGCAGCGCAGCCACACACTGTCGAAGCCGAGCCGTTCGGCCGCGACGATGGTGTCGAGTGTCTCCTCGATACCCGGCCGGGGATCGGCGGCGTCGAAGCGGCCGATGGTCAGGAAGCCGAGCTTCTGCAGTGGTTCACCGCGACCTGGCATGTGTGGTCACCTTTCTATGGCGAGCAGACGCAAACTTGCATCATTTCCTGGGGAAATGCGCGAGTTTGCGTCTGCTCGCGGGAAATTAGGCAGCCGCAGTGACCGACTCGGCGGCCGGCTCCAGTGCCAGCGCGACGATCTCGGCAACATCGGTCATCGGCCGCACCTCCAGCGCCGCCAACACCTCGGCCGGAACCTCGTCCAGATCCGGCTCGTTGCGGGCCGGGATGAACACCGTCTTCAGCCCCGCCCGTTGTGCGGCAAGCAGCTTCTGCTTCGCCCCGCCGATGGGCAGCACCCGTCCGTTCAGCGTCACCTCACCGGTCATGCCCACATCGCTGCGAACCTGACGTCCGGTGGCCATCGACACCAGGGCGGTCACCATGGTGACACCGGCCGACGGACCGTCCTTGGGCACCGCGCCCGCGGGCACGTGCACGTGGATCTGCCGGTCCAGCGCCTTCGGATCAACGCCCAACTGCTCGGCGTGCGACCGCACGTAGGACAGCGCGATCTGCGCCGACTCCTTCATCACGTCACCCAGCTGGCCGGTCAGCTTCAGCCCGGGGTCACCATCGGTCGAGCCGGCCTCGATGTAGAGCACATCGCCGCCCAGCCCCGTGACCGCCAGACCAGTCGCCACACCGGGCACCGCTGTGCGCTCGTCGGAATCCGGCGTGAACCGCGGACGGCCCAGGTACTCAACCAGATCCGGTTCGTCGATGGTCAACGCCTGTGGATCCGACGAGAGTTTCGTGGTCACCTTGCGTAACGCCTTGGCCAGCAGTCGCTCGAACTGCCGCACACCCGGTTCACGGGTGTAGTCGGCTGCGATCTTGCGCAGCGCGGCGTCGGTGACGGTGAACTCCTCGGCGGTCAGCGCTGCCCGCTCGGCCTGCCGTGGCAGCAGGTAATCCCGGGCGATGGCCACCTTGTCATCCTCGGTGTAACCGTCGATCTGGATCAGCTCCATGCGGTCCAGCAGGGCCGACGGGATGTTCTCGATGACGTTGGCGGTCGCCAGAAACACCACATCGGACAGGTCCAGATCCAGCTCCAGGTAGTGATCCCGGAACGTGTGGTTCTGCGCCGGGTCGAGCACCTCCAGCAGCGCGGCCGACGGGTCGCCCCGGTAGTCGGAGCCGACCTTGTCGATCTCGTCCAGCAGCACGACCGGATTCATCGAACCCGCCTCGCCGATGGCCCGCACGATGCGGCCCGGCAGCGCGCCGACATAGGTGCGCCGGTGACCACGGATCTCGGCCTCGTCACGCACGCCGCCCAGCGCGACGCGCACGAACTTACGGCCCAACGCCCGTGCCACGGACTCGCCCAGCGACGTCTTACCGACACCGGGAGGGCCTGCCAGCACCATGACGGCACCGGAACCGCGACCGCCGACGACGGCCATCCCACGCTGGGCGCGTCGTGCCCGCACGGCCAGGTACTCGACGATGCGATCTTTCACATCGTCCAGCCCGTGGTGATCGGCGTCCAGGACCTCCCGCGCCGACGTGAGGTCGGCAGAGTCCTCGGTCGTGACATTCCACGGCAGGTCCAGCACGGTGTCCAGCCAGGTGCGGATCCAGCCGCCCTCGGGGCTCTGGTCACTGGAGCGTTCCAGCTTGCCGACCTCGCGCAGCGCGGCCTCGCGCACCTGCTCGGGCAGATCGGCTGCCTCGACGCGGGCGCGATAGTCAGCTTCACCTTCTTGGCCGTCAGGTCCCAACTCACCGAGTTCCTTGCGGATGGCTGCCAGTTGCTGGCGCAGCAGGAATTCCTTCTGCTGCTTGTCCATCCCGGCCCGGACGTCCTCGGCGATCTTGTCGTTGACCTCGGTTTCGGCCAGGTGCTCGCCGGTCCAATCGATCAGGACGCGCAGTCGGGCGTTCACGTCCTGGGTCTCCAGCAGCTCACGCCGCTGGATATCAGTCAGATAGGACGCATAGCCGGCGGTGTCGGCCAGTGCGGACGGGTCGCTGATCTTGTTGACGACGTCGACGATCTGCCAGGCCTCGCGGCGCTGCAACATCGCCAGCAGCAGCTTCTTGTATTCGGCGGAAAGGGCTTTGGTCTCGTCGGTGGACGCCTGTTCGGCGACCTCCTCGACCTGCACCCACAGGGCCGCGCCCGGTCCGGTGGTGCCGGACCCGATGTGTGCGCGGTTCTCACCCTTGACCACGGCGGCCGCGCCGCCACCGGGAACTCGGCCGACCTGCACGATCGAGGCCAGCACACCATAGGTGGGGTAGCGGTCATCGAGGCGCGGGGCAATAAGCAGCTTCCCGTTCTCACTGGCCTGAGCTGCGTCGACGGCCGCGCGGGCGGCGTCGTCGAGCTCGATGGGCACCACCATGCCGGGCAACACGATGGGCTCACTGACGAACAGCACCGGGACTGCGATGGCTTGAGACATCAATCCTCCAAAGTTGAATCTGATGCACTCAACTTCAGCGTGGATGAGTTTGTTCCCCGGGTGCCGGCGCTGCGCTGTGGGCGAACGCACGCGGTCACTGCCCGTAGGTATATCGCAGATTCGCGTTGATCAACTCCCCGATGCGGTGCCGCATCATGCGCACCGCGTCATCCTCGGGGACGGGCGCGTCGAGAAAGAGAGTCCAGCGCAGGTCGGTGCCGCGGTCATCGCGCGCGGCCAGATCGAAGCGCAACCGTGCGTCCGGTCGCGCTGTCCACAACGATGACCACACCACCACCGTGGGTCGCACACACTCCAGAACGGTCGGTTCTATCTCGTCGTCGTGCAGTTCCAGCCAGGGGCGGGCCGGCTGGCGATGCGGATCGCACAGGTCCTCAAACACCGCCCAATCCGGTGCGGGTTGGCTGCGTTGGCGTGATGCGACCTCCATGTCGAGGGGCTTTTGGCTAACGAACCCGGTCCAGCCACCGCGCGATACGCGGTTCGAACACCGCCAACAACAAGGCGATTATCGGCCATAGCGCGCCGATCACCACCGTGGTGTGCCAGGCGTCCGGCGTCCAGCCGTCGTCGTACTCGATGTGGAAGTACGGGCGGATGATGCCGTACTGAATGGCCGGGGCGATCGCAATGCACAGCGCCAGACCCGTTGTGGCGCCGAACGCGCCCCGCAGCAACAGCGCGCGAGGGGTGCGCACCGTCGGCGCCGGGTGGTGATGGGCCAGGAGGATCAACAGCAGCATGGTGCCGATGACAATGGCGAGGATGTCCCAGTCGCCGTCACCGAAGATGAACGCCACGGCGCCGGCGACGGTGGCCAGGGCCAGCGCGCCCGGATCGACACGCTGCGGGTCGTGGGGTCTGAGCGCGGGTGTGTCCCCGTCGTCGGGCATGGCAGCACTTTATTGCCGCGACAACGATTATTCGTCGCGAATCGCCGCGCGGCGGCCTCATCGTTCCAAGGCGCTGACCTGCTCGATGCTCATGGCCTCGGCGAGATGCTGCAGCGAATCGTGGATTCGCGCACGACGGCGCCACAGCCCGATGTTCATGCCGGTCTGCTGCAGGAAGCGTCGCTCCAAGGTGCGCCGGCTCATCGTCAGTCGCACCGCCGCATCGGCGAGCGGGAGCGCAGGCTCGGCGCGCAGCAGCTCTGCCGCACAACGCATCTCTTCGTCATTCGGTACGGGAAGCTGCAGTCCTGCGCCGGGCAAGGTGCGTAGTTGGTCCAGCAGGACCGTCAGCCTCGCGTGGTCGGTATCGGCCTCGTCGTACAACGGGCAGATCTGCACGACGTGCAGCAGTAGCTCGCGTGGAAAGCCCTGAACCGCAATGACTTCGACACCTGCAGGCGACGCGTTGAGATCGGTGTCGAAGTACAGCATCCGCACCGCCGCGCGGTAGCGATTGGTCATGACGGCGGTGGTGCCGTCGGGAACCCACAACGCGCGCTGCGGTGGCACCGTCGATTGCACGCGCCCGGCCTGCACCGACACGCTGCCCGCCGCGGTGTAGATCTTCACGACACTTCGGGGCGGTGCGACCATTCACCACATGAACGCACATCTGACGCATTTCGCCATCAACGCCGACGACATCGACGAAGCCAGGCAGTTCTACGAGAGCGTCATGGGTTGGACGTTCAGCGCCTGGGGCCCACCGGGATTCTTCAAGATCGCGACCGGGACACCCGAATCACCGGGTGTCCAGGGTGCGCTGCAGTCCCGACGGGAACTGGTGCCCGGTAAGCCGACCATCGGGCTGGAGTGCACGTTCGCCGTCGAGGATGTTGATGCGACTGCGGCCGCCGTCCTGCGGGCCGGCGGAACGCTACTGATGGAGCGATTCACCATCGCCGGGGTCGGACATCTCATCTTCTTCTCCGATCCTGCCGGCAATGCCGTCGGTGCCATGCAATACGACGCACAGGCGGGTTGACGCCTTCACGAATAAAAGCAGGGAGCCTGCCGTTCGGGGGATACGGCAGGCTCCCTGGGTTTTGGGGCTCAGAGCTAGGCGACTGCCTGAGCTCCCAGCACGCGCTGGATGTCCGGCTTCATCATCTGCAACTGCTGGCCCCAGTAACCCCAGCTGTGGGTGCCCTGGGCCGGGAAGTTGAAGACGCCGTTGGTGCCACCGGCCGCGATGTACTTGTCGCGGAAGCTGACGTTGGTCCGCAGGGTGAAGCCCTCCAGGAACTGGGCGGCCATCAGGTTGCCGACGTTGCCCTGCACGTCCAGGTCCGACGGGGTGCCGGTGCCGCAGTAGATCCACACGCGAGTGTTGTTGGCCACCAGCTGCTGGATGTTGACCATCGGGTCATTGCGCTTCCACGCCGGGTCCGAGGACGGGCCCCACATGCTCTCGGCGTTGAAGCCGCCGGCATCGTTCATCGCCAGACCGATCAGCATCGGCCACCAACCCTCGGACGGGTTGAGGAAGCCGGAAAGCGAAGCGGCGTAGATGAACTGCTGCGGATGGTGGATCGCGTAGTTCAGCGAGGCGCTACCGGCCATCGACAGACCGACCACGGCGTTACCCGTGCGCGACACACCCTTGGTGGCCTCCAGGTAGGCGGGCAGTTCCTGGGTCAGGAACGTCTCCCACTTGTAGGTGTAGTTCTGCCCGTTGCCCTTGGACGGTGCATACCAGTCGGCGTAGAAGCTGGACTGGCCACCGACCGGCATGATGGTCGACAGGCCGGACTGGTAGTACCACTCGAAGGCCGGGGTGTTGATATCCCAGCCGTTGTAGTCGTCCTGGGCGCGCAGACCGTCGAGCAAGTAGACCGCGTTCGGCCCGCCGCCCTGGAACTGCACCCGGATGTTGCGGTTCATCGACTGGGAGAACACGTCGAGGTACTCGACGGGCAGCCCGGGCCGTGAGAACGCGCCGGCAGTCGCCGAACCCCCGGCGAAACCGATCAGACCGGGCAGCGCCAGCATCGACGCGGCGACTACCGCCAGTCTGCGGAGCCAACCGCCACGGATTTTCCTGATGGTCTTCATAACGGCAACCAACCCACCTTTCGTGTCCAAGCAATCGCCGTTGCTTTCTTCGATGGGTAGTTCAACATGCGCCCCACCAGTCACACACGTACCAGCGCGGCGTGGTGGATCGCGGTTGGGCAACGATTGCGACTCGGCGTCGAGACCGTGGCGGCGCGCTAGTGTCGCCCGTATGGGTGACGGTCGCACACGCGTGCTCATCATCGGCGGGGGATTCGGCGGGCTGTTCTGTGCGCGCCGGCTCGGCCACCCCGACATCGACGTCACGCTGCTGGACCGGGCCGCCGGGCATCTGTTCCAGCCGCTGCTCTACCAGTGCGCAACGGGGACCCTGAGTATCGGCCATATCAGTCGCTCACTGCGCGAAGAACTTTCGCGACACCACAATGTCACCACCCTGCTCGGCGAGGCGGTGCACCTTAACGCCGGAACCCGCACCGTGACGGCCATGCGCCCCGATGACACCACCTTCACCATCGACTACGACGTGCTGGTGCTCGCGGCCGGCATGCGGCAGTCCTACTTCGGCAACGACGAGTTCGCGCAGTGGGCGCCGGGTATGAAGACCCTCGACGACGCGCTGTGCATCCGGCAACGCTTGTTCACCGCGTTCGAGATCGCCGAGACCCTGCCGGTCGGCCCGGAACGCGACGCCTGGCTGACCTTCGTCGTCGCCGGCGGCGGCCCGACCGGTGTCGAGATCGCCGGGCAGATCCGGGAACTGGCGACCCGCACCCTGGCGCACGAATTCCACAGCATCGACCCCGAGGATGCCCGGGTACTGCTCTTCGACGGCGGCGACCAGGTGCTCAAGAGCTTCGCCCCCAAACTGGCCGACAAGGCCGCCGGCATCCTCACCGATCTGGGCGTCGAACTGCACATGGGTGTGCATGTCACCGATGTCGGTCGCGACGGGGTCACCGTCACCCCGAAGAGCGGTGGGGAGGCGCAGTCCTACACGGCGCGGACGGTGTTGTGGACCGCCGGTGTCGAGGCCGTACCGTTCGCCCGGCACGCCGCGCGGGCGCTCGATGCGTCCGCCGATCGGGCTGGGCGCGTCGCGGTCGGTCCCGACCTGTCGGTACCGGGGCACCCCGAGGTGTTCGTCATCGGCGACCTCGCCGGCCGCGACGGGCTGCCCGGGGTGGCGGAGAACGCCATGCAGGGCGGCCTGCATGTGGCCGCGTGCATCCGCCGTGACCTCGACGGTAAGCCGCGCAAGGACTTCCGCTACCGCGATCTCGGGTCGGCGGCCTACATCAGCCGCGGCAACGCGGTCCTGCAGGTCGGCCCGGTCCGGCTGTCCGGATTCCCGGGTTGGGTGGCGTGGGGATTCATCCACATCGCGTTCCTCACCGGCCTGCGCAACCGGGTCAGCACCGTGGCCACCTGGATGGCGGCCATCGCCCGCGCGGGCCGCTCGCACCGGGCCTTCATGTTGGGTGGCAGCAGCGGCGACGAACGCCGCTACACCTGGTCGGAGATCGACAGACCAGAGGGCCCCGCTTAGGACGGTTCGACGATCACCCACCCGTGCGGCGGCACCACGAGTTCGCTGACCTGTTCGGCCGGTGGCGCACCCGAACCGGCGATCACCCGTCCGGGCCCGGGCAGCGGCACCGTCAGCGGATCGCCGTCGACGTTGAGCGCCACCAGCAGCGCCTGATCATCCGCCGACACCCGGTATGCGTACCCGGTGTTGGTCAGCAGCACGGACTCGGCGCGGGCGGTGTGCAGCCACGGGTTGCGTCGGCGCAGCCCGATCAGAAACTGATGCAGCGCCAGCGTGTCGTCGGCCGCCGGGCGCCGACTGAACTCGGGGCGCACCGCGTCATCGCCGCCGGCCCGGTCCTCCTTGATGCCGCGCCAGGCCCATTCGTCACCGGCGTAGACGCTCGGCGTCCCACCGGTGGTCAGCAGCAGGACCAGCGCATGTTCGAGGTGCCGCACATCGTCGAGCTTGCTGGCGATCCGGGTGACATCGTGATTACCGATGAACGTGAGCGGGACGAAGGTCTGCAGGAAGTCGTCATGCCGCTGCAGAGCCCAGTCCAGTTCGTGAAAGTTCTTGTCGTTCAACCCGCTCCAGACGGCCTTCCACAGCTCGTACTGGGTGACCGAGTCGAATCCCGCGGCGCTCACCTGGGCAGGGTAGTCGCCGTGGATGACCTCGCCGACGAACCACGCGTCGGGGTGGCTGGCGCGCACCTGCGGCAGCACCTCGCGCCAGAAGGCCGGGTTGACGGCGTAGGCGGCGTCCAATCGCCAACCGTCGGCGCCGCGGCGCAGCCAGTGCTCCATCACCTCCACGGTGTAGGCGATGACCTCGGGGTTGCGGTGGTTCAGCGCGATCAGCTCGCCGTGGCCCTCGAAGGTGCCAAAACCGTTGCGGCCATGGCGAAACCATTCCGTAGATCCGCCCTCGACGGCCGCCCGGTAGCGGGCGAAGTCGGTACCGACGTGGTTGAACACACCGTCGAGCAGCACCCGCAGCCCCCGCGCCCGGCACTCCTCGATAAGCCGGTCGAAATCGGCGTCGGTGCCCAACCGGGGATCGATCTGAAAGTGATCGGTGGTGTCGTACCCGTGTGTGCGCGAGGCGAACACCGGACCCAGCGCCAGGCCCGAGGCGCCCAACTCGACCGCATGGTCCAGCCAGTCCACGATGCGCAGCAGCCGATGCTCCTCGGCGGCCGGCGGTACCTCGGCCGGGAACGCCCCGACGAATCCGAGCGGATAGATCTGCCACCAGATGGCGTGGCTAACCCAGTCGGGGTCGGTCACGGTCGGAAGGTCCGCTCGTAGAGCTCGCGCATCTCGTCCTCGAGTTCGGGGGCCGGTCCGTCGACGGGAATCGCGGGGGCGACCGTGCCGATGGGCAGCGCGGCGACGGGTGCCGTCGGGGTGCCCCACTCGGCGCACCACCGGCCGAGCTGTGCCGAGGACGTGGCGTACACGATCCGCCCGAGCCCCACCCACGCGTGCGCGGCCGAACACATGGGGCAGTGCTCTCCGGACGTGTACACCGTGGCCGTGGCGCGCTGCGCCGGCGTCAGGTGCTCGACGGCCCAGCGGGCGATCGCGAACTCCGGATGCTGGGTCGCGTCACCACCGGCGACGTGGTTGTGGTCTTCGAACACGGTCTGGCCGGTCTCGTCGACCAGGATGGATCCGAACGGCTCATCGCCGAGGTCCAGCGCGGTGCGGGCCAGCTCTACACAGCGACGCAGATACCGGAGGTCTTCATCGCTGATCGCCACACGGGGGAGTTTACGCGGGCAGCTGTGTCAGGCCCGCAGACTCGTCGACCGCCGACGGTGCCGAGCCCCAGCACCAGGCCGCATAGGCCGCCGCGACCGCGATCGCTTCGACATCGGCTTTGCTGCCGCCGGCCGAGCGCACCGGGTCGGCCACCGCGTGACGGATCATTCCGACGAGGGCGAACAGTGGTTCGTCCGTGGGGCGTCGGGTCGACATGTGCCGTTCGTTGGACATCGTTGTCCTCTCCGAGAGGGAGACTGTGCGCCACCCGTATAGCGCAGGCCCCCCTGCAATTTCTCCTGGCCTACAGAATAGGTGGTCGGCGGCAGATTCGAGGCATGACACGTTGACTGCCAAGTAAATTCACCTATTCGCAACACTGTCCAGCCCGTGGCGTGACCTCCAGGCGGCACGCGCAGGACGCCAGCACCGGCACATCGGCGCGGGCGCGTGCCAGTTCCAGTTGCTGGGCGATGATTGCAGCTTCTCCGTGGCGGCTCAGTCGTTGCAGGCACTCGTGGTAACCGTGCAGGCTCCAGACATTGCCGGGATGCTGACACGACCGGCGCAATGTGCTGTCCAGCCCCAGGTCGGCAGCGTAGACGGCGGCGGCCTCCTCGATGCGACCCTGTTCCAGCAGCAGTGCGCCGTAGGCGTGCCGAGTGGGCTGCATCCAGCCCCATGGCTCGTCATAGGGCAGCGCGTCGTCGAGTGCGATCGCCTGCCGCAGGTGCGCGAAGGCTTCGTCGAATCGTTGTTCTCGGTAGGCGATTTCACCGTCGAGCATGGCGATCGCGATGGCGAGGATGTCCAGGCTGGTGTTGTTGAACAGGTAGCGGGTGTCCGGGATACGCGCGTAAGCGCTCGCCAGCGCGTCCCGCTCGGCGTGGGCCGCAGGTAGCTGGCCGGTGGCCGCATAGGCGATGCCGCGGCCGTAATGCACCGTGGCGGTGGTGGTGCAGTACAGGTCGGTGTCCTCGGGCAGCGGTAGCGCCACCAGCTCGGTCCACCGACCGAACCGCACCAGCACGTGGACGTTCAGCGGTACAAAGGCCTCCAACCAGTCCGCCATCGGCGGGGACTCGATGGCCAGCAGCTCGGGGGTCAGCTGATCGGCCAGCTCGCGGGCCGCGTCGGTGGCGGTCCGGAACTGGCCTTCGAACATCGCCGAATAGACCACGAAGTGCAGATCGTGCGCGCGGTAGAGCGAATAGAAGTTCAGCGGTCCCTGATGCGCGACGAACTTGCGGTCGGCGTGCACGGCGGCCTGGTTGGCCACCACCGACGCACGGTAGTCACCGCAGAGCACATCGATATGGCTCGGCATGTGCTGCAGGTGGCCGGCATCGGGCACCAGCCCGCGCAGCCGATCGGCGGCCGGCAGCGCCGCCTCCGGGTGCGGTGACATCTCCATCGCGTGGATGTAGAGGTGCAGGATACCGGGGTGGGTAGGGCCGTCCGGTGCTGCCAGTGCGGCGTCCATGATCGCGACGGCCTCGACCACCCGCGAGTCGAGCGCCGGGTCCCCGGTCACGCTGTCCCACAACGCCCAAGCGGTGACATTGAGCAGCGCGTCGGCGGTCAGCGCCTGCACATCCAGATCGTCGGGATATGCCTGGACCACCGCCGCCATGGCGTCCGCGTAGTCGGCGTGGCCGCGCAGCAGCGCTGCGGAGTCCGACGGATCGTCGGTGGGGAACCGGACGGCCAGTGCGTCGATCAGCGCGCGCTCGGGGGCCGAGGCCCGGCCGGTGGCGGCCAGTTTCAGCTCGGCGCGCGCCCGGGCCAGCGCCTCGGCGAGCTCGACGGGATCGAAGGCCTCCCAGGCCTTGTTGTAGTTCGGTCCGACGGCGTAGGCGATACCCCACCGGGCGATCGCCAGATCAGGATCGTGTTCCAGCGCGCGCTCGAAACAGTGCACGGCCTCTTCGTGATTGAAGGCGTAGGCCCACACCAGCCCCCGGTCGAACCACAGCTGAGCCTGCGGCGCCGCGGTGTCGACCGGTCGGTGATAGGACCCCAGATCGTAGTAGGGCTCGGTCATAACGAAACGATAGTGCGCCTCAGGCGGACACACCGCGGCGTTGCCACAACTGACCGACCGCCGGAATCCGCACGACGGTGGCCGCGGTCGCCAAGACCGCTCCGGCGGCGGCCCAGATCAGCAGTGTGGCAAGTGGTGTCGCCGCACCGTGGCCGCCGAAGTACTCGATGCTGCGCAGCAGCGACACCCCCGAACCCTGCGGGACGATCTGATTGAACAACGTGTAGAACCCGGTGAGCAGTGGGCGCCCCACCGGGCCGGCCGCTGCGGCGTTGCCCACCACGACCAGGAACGCGGTCACCGCCATGGCGGCCACCGTGCCGAACGCGGCGGCGACTCCGGTCACCGCGCCGCCGACGGCCATCGCATACAGCCACAGCGCGCCGAACACCTGCCAGGGGTGGCCGGTGAGCGCACCGAGGCCGCTGTCCACATACACGGTGACCACACCGGCCAGCAGTGCCGAGTACCCGGCCAGCGTCGCGGTGCGCAGCGCCAGGGTCGCAGGCCGCTGGACGGCGCCGACCAGTCGGCCGAACGCGGCCGCGCCGACCGACGCGCCGATGGAGACGAAGATGACGGCGTAGAACTCGACGGTTCCGGACGGGTCGCCGGCCGAGGTCGGTGCGATATCGGTGACCGCGGGATGCAGTCCGGCGTCTGTGGCGGTCGCCCGGCCGACGGTTTCGGCGACGGTCGCCACACTGCGTCCGCCGCCACCGGCGACATAGATGTCCAGCGTCCGGTCGGGGCCGACGACGAAGGCGGCGTCGGCCCGGCGCTCCAGCACCTGGGTGCGGGCGGCGGCGTCATCGCCGACCGCGGTGATCGTCAGTTCGGGCCGCGACTGCAGCCCGTCGACGAGTTGTTGCGGCGCGGCGACGGCGACGTCGAGGTGCCGCAGCGTCGGTTTGGCGAACGCGCCTGCGTAGCTGGCGATCATCGCCAGCACCAGGGCGGTGAACACACCCATGGCCAACAGCACATTGCGGACCTGGGTGCGGGTGACCGCCGGCGGGGTGGGGATATCCGGCGGGGTGGGGATATCACGAAGCTTGGCCATCAGATCCGTCCCGGCAGGGTCAGCAGGGCATCGACGGTGTCGAAGGCCGCGGCCACCCGGTCGCGCAGATCGCGCGCGCCTTGGGCATCCGGTGCCTCCATCCAGGAGCGCAGCACCTCCATGAAACCGCCGACCAGGAAGCGGGTGACACCCTCGACGGTCAGCCCGGAGATCGGGGGGAGGACGGCCATGCCGTGGGCGGCGATCTCGGCGCAGGCCGGGGCGAGTGCGATGCGGAAGGCGTCGACGACCCGCTGCGTCACGGCACTGGGCACGACATTGCGGTACATGTCGCGGTGCTCGCCGGCGAATTCGAACAGCGCCGTGATGCGGACCCGCGGATCGTCACCGATATCGGCGGTCGCCCGGCCGAACGCGACCGCGAACGACGCGGCCACCGCGTCATCGCGGTCGCGGAAGTGTTGGTAGAACACCTGCCTGCTGACTCCGGCGCGGCCGACGATGGTCGCGACGGTCAGTTCGTCGACGGGGTGTTCGTGGGCCAGCGCAAAGGCGGCCTCGTGCAGGAGGGTGCGGACCCGCTCGGCTCGCGGGTCGACGCTGTGGGTGCGTGCTGCCATGGCCTCAGCGTAGAGGGTTTCATAGACAGTTGACCACGAAAACTTAGGTTATCTATACCACCTGCTCGACGGTTGTGTGACCGCCGCCGCAAGCTGGGCGAAACTCGCGCACCCGGGGTTCGCGCGGCGGCCGTCGGAGCCCCGGGTACGCGAGTTTCGCCAGGCAAGGTCAGTGGCCGGCGACGATGTCGCTCTCGTCGACCACCACTGGATCCTTGGCACCCGGCAGGAAGGAGAAACACACGCACACCAGGCCGAAGAACAGATAGCCCAGTGCCACCGCGGGACTGGCCGCCCAGGTGACCTCCGGCGCATGGATCAACCCGATGAAGGACAGCGCCGCCGCGACGGCCGCCGCGATCGCGGAGTACAGGAACTTCTTCTCCAGGATGAAGACCACCATGGTGCCCAGCAGCATGCCGGACAGCACCGCGCCCTCGCCGAGGGTCTTCAGCCCCTCATAGACCACCCCGGATCCGTTGAGCGCCTCCATGCCCACCTCGGCGGCGGTGGTGCCTGCGGCGTTGAGCGCATTGTCGATCTGCGTCTTGCCCCATTCCGCCAGGTTCGGCAGCAGCGCGGCGACGACGGCGATGGCGTGCAGACGTGGCACCGCCTGGAACGCCTGCGCGCCGATCAGCAGACCGATATAGAGCAGGATCGGCACGATCGCGGGCACCGGCAGCAGGGCCGCCAGCACGCCGAAAAGCCCGATGAAGCAGAAGATCCCGATCACCGCACCGCTGGCCAGCGAGTAGCTCGCCCGGCCGCCGGCGTCCTTCCAGCCCGGGTGGCCGATGTACACCGCGGGCGGGAACGGCGAACCGAAGGCTGAGCCGACGACCGCCCCGGCACCGTCGGCCAGCAGCACACTGCGCAGGTTGTAGTTGTCCCCGGCGGCCGCCGCACTCTCGACATTGCTCATCGCCTCGGTGAAGTTGTACACACCGAGCGGGATGGCGGTGCCGAGCAGCGGTGCCAGATCGGCGAGTCCGCTGAACAACATGTCCAGGCGCAGATCGGGGATGCCGATCGCGATGTCGCTGAAGGCCTGCCCGACATCCGGTGCCGACATGTAACCGCCGGCCCAGCCGATCGCGGTACCGACCAGCAGCGCCACCAGGCCGATCGGAATACCGCCCGGCAGTTTCACATTCGTGAAGAACCCGATCAGGATGATGGCCAACACCGGCAGGCCGATCCAGGCCGCCTCCCACATCTGCGCGGCGGGCCGCATCGAGATGAAGGTGATCGAGATACCGGCCAGCGTCCCGAGCATGGCGGCGCGCGGGGTCAGCATCCGGATGTAGGGCCCGACGAACGCCCCGATCATCACGATGATGCCGATCAGGAACGCCCACGCCAGGCCGGCCTGCCAGGCCTGGATCGGATCGTCGGTGGCCAGGTACACCGGCAGCATGACGACGAACACCACGATGAACATGTGCGGTACCGACGGCCCGTAGGGCAGCGCGGTTACGTCGGTTCGGTTCTCCCGCTTGGCCAGTCGCCGCGCCAGGAAGGTGTAGTACAGGTTGCCCAGGATGAGCGCGACGCCGAGCGCGGGCAGCACGGTGCCCAGTACGTCGCCGGCGGGCACCGCGATGACGCCGATCATGAGACCGGTCAGGGTCAGGACGTTGACGAGGATGTTGAAGCCCAGTCCGAAGAAGGCGTTGGTGTCACCCTTGGTCCACCACGACACCGTGGGTGCGGTCTTGGGGGCGGGCGGATCTACAGGCGGGTCGGTTATCTCAGTGCTCATTGTGAACTCCTCTCAGGCGGCGTTGACGGCGATGGTCTGTAAGGCGGGAATGACGGCCGCACTGTCGGCGACCCAACCGAAGATGCCGCCCTGGGCGGCGATCATTTCCAGCCCGACACGCTGGAACTCCGGGAAATACGAACCGACACAATCGGATACCACCAGGCACTCGTATCCGCGGTCGTTGGCCTCGCGGGTGGTTGTGTGCACGCACACCTCGGTCGTGACGCCGGTGACCAACAGCTGGGTGATGCCGGCTGAGGTCAGCACATCCTGCAACTCGGTGGCGTAGAACGCGCCCTTGCCGGGCTTGTCGATCACCACCTCGCCCTCGATCGGGGCGAGCTCGTCGACGATGTCGTGCCCATATTCGCCCTGGATCAGGATGCGGCCGTACTTGCCCGCATCGCCGATCCGTTTCGACGGCGCCCCGCGATTCAGCTTGGCCGGCGGGCAGTCCGACAGGTCGGGCTTGTGACCCTCGCGGGTGTGGATGACCAGGATGCCGGCCTCCCGCGCCGCGGCGATCAGCGCAGCCAGTGGCGGGACCACCTTGAGCAGCTGGTCGACATCATTGCCCAGACTCTCGCCGAAACCACCGGGCAGCAGGAAGTCTCGCTGCATGTCGATGATGATCAGGGCGGTCTTCTCGGCGACCAGGTCGAACGGGCCGGGGGTGGCGGGGACGGGCGTGGTTTGGGTCATATGCGCTCCTGGGTGACGGCGGGGACGGTGATTTCTGCGGCGGTGTCGGTGGTGCGGGGCTCGTCGAGGATCTGGGCGGCCACCTGCAGTGCCAGGTCGTCGCGCTGGGCGGCCGAGAGCACGGTGGCGCTGTACGGGCGGCCGTCGGCGGTGCGGCCCAACGGGACTGCCACGCCCAGCAGGTCGAGCAGATTGCCGAAATGTGTGTAGTGCCCGAGCATCGTGTTGGTGTCGATGGGGCGCTCCAACACCTGCTCGACGGTGAAGGTGGTGCCGATGGTCGGCACGATCAGCACGTCGATATCGCGCCAGATCCGGCTCACCTTGGCGCGCAATTCCTGCAGCCGCTGCAGCGCGGCGAAGGCGTCCACGGCGGTGTAGCGTTCGCCGCTGCGCAGGATGTCGCGCACCACCGGATGGATCGAATCCGGGTGCTCGGCCAGGAAATCACCGAACACAACCAGCCTTTCGGCGACCCACGGGCCCTGGTACAACAGCTCGCCGGCAGCCAGGAACGGTGCCAGCGACACCTCGACGGTGTTCACCTGCCCGGCCAGGCGCTCCCGGAAGGCGAGGTGCGCGCGCGCCATCTCGTCATCGCCGAAGAACTCCAGCTCGGCGATCGCCGGAAGGCCGACCGTGATCGGTGCGCCGGCATAGCGCGGGCCGCGGTCGCGTGACCACCCGTCGGCGTCATCGCGGCCGGCCATCACGTCGAATACCCGGTCCACATCGTCGATGCAGCCGGCCATCATCGTGATGCAGTCCAACGATTTACACGCCGGTACCAGTCCGACGGTGCTGATCAGCCCGCGGGACGGTTTGAACCCGATGACACCGTTGAGCGCGGCGGGCACCCGGCCGGAGCCGGCGGTGTCGGTGGCGACCGCGAACGGCACCTGACCGAGCGCGACGGCCAGGGCCGAACCCGAGCTCGAGCCGCCGGAGATCATCTCGTTGCCGTAGACGCTGCGCGGCACCGTGTAGGGCGTGCGGGTGCCGTTGAGCCCGGTGGCGAACTGATCGAGGTTGGTCTTGCCGACATACAGCGCACCGGCGTCGAGCAGTCGCTGGACCGCGGGTGCGGTCTCGGTCGCCACATAGCTGTAATCCGGGCAGGACAGGGTTGTCGGCACCCCGGCCACGTCGATGCTGTCCTTCACCCCGAAGGGCACCCCGTAGAGCGGCAGGGTGCGCGCGCCGGGGCGCCGCTCGATCTCGGCGGCAGCGGTCAGCAGGTCATCGCGGGACACGGTGGACAGCCAGGTGCCGTCATCGCCACGTGCGGCAATGGCGTCGGCGACCCGTGCCGCGGTTTTTGTCGGCGATCCGCTGCCACTGGCATGTGAGGACAGAATCTCGGCCACCGACGGACCGATCGAAGGACCAAGTGCATCAAAACCCATGTCTGTCGATTGTCGACAGAATTGCGGCGATCTCGGAACGCTTGTGTGTCGATCGTGTTAGCGATCCGGCGGCAGATCCAGGAATTGCAGGTGGCCGTGATCGGCCAGCGCGGTGATCACGGTGTCGGCATCGTTGCTCTCCAACGCCGTCAGGATCGCGCGGTGCCGGTCGATCCCGTCGGTGGCCCGGTGATGCCGGGCCTCCTCGCGCAGGTTCATCGCCATCGGCAGCTGCAGTTTCAGCAGGATGGGCGCCAACGCGATGTCGAGCTGACGGTTGCCGGCCAGACCCACCACCGCGGCGTGGAACCGCCGGTGCGCGTCGTCGCGCTCCATTTCGTCGGCGGCGCAGTCCATCTCGTCGAGCATGCGGCGCACCGGTTCCAGCTCGACCGTCGGATCCGCCATCGGCAATGCGAGCTGGATGGCGTGCCGTTCGAGCACATTGCGCAGTGCGAACAACTGCAGGATGTCGGAGGGCGACCAGACCGTGACCCGCGATCCCCGGCGGGGCAGGTGCTCGACGAGGCCCTGCTGGGTCAGCAGCCGTAACGCCTCGCGTAGCGGGGCCCGGCTGATTCCGAAGTCGGCGCACAGCTGCTCCTCGACGAGTTTCTCGCCGGGGCCCAGCGCGCCGCTCAGGATGGCGGCACGAAGCCGGTCGGCGGCCACGTCGACGAGTGTCGCGGGCAGCTCGTGAACCGGGCCGTCCATCCTGGGTGCCGCCATGGCTGCTGTCATCATCCCTTCGCGTCGACATCGTCGGCTCTGCGGCCATCGTAGAAACATTTGCCGGCTCGCGTCGCGGCGGGGGAACGCCGCAGACTCGACAGGGTCGGTAGAACGTGTTCTAGTTCTTGGATGCTGGACTTCACACTCGAGGACCTCAGCGCTGAGGATGTCGAGCAACTGCGTCTCATCTACCGGCCGCTCACCCAGTCGGTACGCGAGCTCATCGACGCCACCATCCGCACCGCGACCGACGCCGACACCGTCGCGGCGGCCAAGGCACAGATCGACGCGGCGACCGCGGCGTTGCGCAGCAACCAGCTCGACGGTCCGTTCGGTGTCCGCGTCACCGCGCACGGTGACCGGATGCCCTGGGGTAACGCGGTGATCGGACTGCGCAATCCGATCGCGCCGCCGCTGCTGGTCCAGCGCGCCGGCGACGGCTCGGTCGCGGCCGAATTCACCCTGGGCGCCGCCTACGAGGGTCCGCCCGGACATGTGCACGGCGGTGTCGCCGCGCTGATCCTCGACCATGTACTCGGTGAGGCCGCCAGCCCGGCGACCAGCCCGCGGCTGACGGGCACCATCAGCATCCGCTATCTGCGACCCACGCCGCTGGGTGCGTTGCGTACCGAGGCCGCGATTGTCCGCACCGAAGGTGTCAAAACCTTTGCCGCCGGCACGATATCGGATGCCGAAGGCCCGACCGTGCAGGCCGAAGGTGTGTTCATCCGGCCCAAGTGGGCACGCGACTAACGGCTCACCTCGATATCCCGGGACGCCACCTCGGTCACCACCGCGGTGATGGTCGCGATCTCACCCACCAGCACCCGTTCGGCGGCGTCGGCATCGGTCAGCAGCGCCGCGGCCTGCCGCACCCCGGCGCCTGCGGCGAGTAGCGCGTCGGTGTCGACCCGCCAAGGCGCGGCCGGGGTGGCGGGATCCCCGGACAGTGCCTTGACGTATTCGTCCACCGCGGCCACGAACTCGCGATTCAGGGTGGCCGGCGGATGTGCAGGCAAATGCGCCTCCAAGGTCGCGCAGGACGTGGTGACGGCGTTCAGTGCCGCGCGGTAGGACCGCATCCACGGACGCAACTGCTGCCAGTCGGTGCCGGTCGCCCCGGCGCTGGCCTCGAAGGCGGTGCGGGCATTGACCGCCCGCGCCCAGGCCGCCTCGAGGGCTTCCTTGGGATGGTCGAGATCGTGGACGAAGGCCCGCACGACCATTGCCGCATAGTCGATCTCGGTCTTGAGCAACTCACCGGCGCGTTGCCGCAGCCGAACCAGCCCGTTGTCGGGCAGCGCGACGTGCACGGTCACCGCCAGCGCACCGCCGATCAGCACCGCCAGCAGTCGGTCACCGATCGCCTCGGCATCGGCGGTACCGCCGGTGTTTATGAGCAGCACCAGTGCCGCCGAGATCGCGGCGTGCACCGCCAGATAACTGAACTCGGCACTGGCATATGCCAGGGCCATGATCGCGACCGCCAGCACCGCCGACACCACGGCCGACGGCTCGAAGACGGCGATCAGCACCGCCCCGACCGCCACCCCGGCGGCCGTCCCGCTGATCCGCCATACACAGCGGGTATAGGTATGCGCGGTCTCCGGGCGCAGCACCATCAGGACGGTCAGTGCGATCCAGACGCCGTGTGGCACACCGGCGAACCGCCACACCACCACCCCGATCACGGTGGCCGCGGTGAGGCGCACCGCGTGCCGCAGGATGGGGGAGTTGCGGTCGGCCTGTTCGCGGACCAGGGCCGCCACCGCGATCACGGCGTGCGGCACACCCGGGCGGCGCAGGTGCGCGAGCTGCTCGGGTTCGAACTGTCCGAACCGCAGCTCGACGGCCTCGCGTAGTTGACTCGCCAGTCGCAGCGCCGGTTCGCGGGCCGCGCCCGTCACCGCCTCGGCCGCCCCGTCGAGTTGGCCGGTGGCATAACCGAGATCGCGGCGCGAACGCCGCCGCGCATGGGCGATGACCACCAGGAGCTCGGAGGCACTGCGCAACAGCCGGGTGACGGCGTCGTCCCGGGTGTGCGCGCCGAGTTCGGTCAGCGATTCGGTGATCCGCTCCGGCAGTCCGTACCAGCCGCGGTAGATCGGTGGGCGACGTTTGGCCAGCGCCTCGCTGACGGTGAACGCCTCGCGCAGCTTGAGTAGCGGCTCGGTGTCGACCGGAGCCTGCGGGTCGACGGCAATCCGGTCGGCATCGGCGGCCAGCGACAGGTAGGCGCGGGTGAGGGCGCTGCGTTGGGTGCGCCAACGACGTTGCGGCCACACGGCGATCAGCACGGCCTGGGTCAGCCCGGCCGCCAACGCGAGCCCGGCGGCGCCGAAGGCGGCGGCCGTCGACCCGGGTGGTTCGGTGGTCAACAGCAGCGCCGTACTCGCGGCGGCCACGAGCCCGGCGTTGGCGCTCAACGTCCAGTGCAGCCCGGCGGCGACGCACCACACCGTCAACACGATCAGCAGGGCGATATCGTCACCGCCGGCCAATGCGCCGAGCAACACCGCCAGCGCCATCTCCACCGAGACGACTACGACGATCGGGAATCTGCCCCGCGGGCTGTCCTGCAGCGCGCTGGCCCCGGCCACGATGCCGGCGACGGCGGCACCGGCGGCCGCGGACACCTGGGCCGGCACACCCAGCACCAATGACACCGCCACGATGCCCAGCACCCCGGCCAGGCTGCGCAGCACCGCGCCCGAGTCGTACAGCGTCAGTCGCAGCCGGCGGCTCCAGATCATCCCGCCATTGTCACCCGAGTCGCTCTGGTACCACCGGTATTCGCCGCCGACGTGACCGACTCGCGTCCGGACCCGACCCCGGTTGCTAGGTTCTGCTGGTGGAAAAGGTGATGGTCGCCATGCGTTCGGCCGATGCCGATGAGCAATGGTGTCAACGACTCCGGACCCGGGTCGCCTCGGCGCTCTCCGAGCTCGACCTGGCCGGGCTGACGGTCAACGTGCGCGACGACGCGGTGCGGGCATCGATGATGACGCTCACGACGCTGGATCCGCCCGTCGTCGCGGTGGTGAGCATCTGGACCCAGCAGTACTACGGCGCGGCACTGGCCGCGGCGCTGGCGCAGTTGAGGGCCGAATGCCAGTCGCTGGCCGCGTATCTGGTGACCGAATCGGTACCGCTCGCCGGCCCCGATGTGCCACCGAGCGCGCGCACCCCTGGCCTGGCCAATATCGCGCTGTTGCGCCGGCCCGCCGACCTGGATGTGTCAACGTGGTTGGCGCGCTGGCATATCGACCACACCCCGGTCGCAATCGCCACTCAGTCGACCTTCGGCTACACCCAGAACACCGTGGTCCGTGCGCTCACCCCGGACGCCCCGGCGATCGACGCGATCGTCGAGGAACTGTTCCCCATCGAGGCGATCTCGGACCTGCGCGCGTTCTTCGGCGCGGCCGACGATGCGGATCTGGCCGACCGGATGGGTAAGATGGCGGCCAGTGTGGCGCGCTTCGGCGCCGACCGGAATATCGACACGGTGCCCACCAGCCGGTACGTGCTGTGGACCCCTGCGCATACAGTGCAGGCGTGACACTTCTGATCTCCGATGACAACCGGGTCCGGACCCTGACGCTGAATCGCCCCGAGGCGCTGAACGCCTTCAGCGAGGCGTTGTACGACGCGACCACCGAGGCGCTGCTGGCCGCGGCCGAGGACCCCGAGGTGTCGGTGGTGTTGGTGACCGGCGCGGGCCGTGCGTTCAGTGCCGGCAACGATCTGGTCGAGATGCAGAAGCTCGTCACAGATCCCGACTACAAGCCGGGCAAGTATGGCTTCCGCGGTCTCATCGAGGCGTTGACGGCGTTCCCGAAGCCGCTCATCATCGCGGTCAACGGTGTCGGCCTGGGCATCGGCGCAACCATCCTGGGTTATGCGGACCTGGCGTTCATGTCCAGCACGGCGCGGCTGAAATGCCCGTTCACCAGCCTGGGGGTGCCGCCCGAGGCGGCCTCGTCCTATCTGATGCCGCGACTCATCGGGCGGCAGAACGCGGCCTGGTTGCTGCTGTCCTCGGAATGGGTGGACGCCGACGAGGCCATGCGAATGGGGTTGGTGTTCAAGGTGTGTGAGCCCGAGGAGCTGCTGGCCGAGGCACGCCGGCACGCCGAGGTGTTGGCCTCGCGCCCGCTGGGCAGCCTGCTGGCGGTGAAGCAGACGATGATGGAGGCCATCCGGCCGTCGATCGTCGCGGCCTCGGAACGGGAGAACGCCCTGTTCGCCGAACTGCTGGGACAGGCCGCCAATGTCGACGCCCTGGCCTCGTTCAACGACGGGCGCGGCTAGCGACCGGCGTGCACCGGGCATTCGGCGGTGCGGGCGGCCGCAAGAATGGCGCGCACTGTGCGCCGGCACCGCCCGCAGTCCGAGCCCGCTCCGCAGGCATCGGCAACCTGCCTGGACGTGGTCGCACCGGCGGCGACGGCGTCATGCACGGCCTGGGTGGTGGCACCGGTGCACAGGCAGACGAACATCGCTCAGCCCACCGACGTCATTGCTCGGGGGAAAAATCCGGCGGGCCCCGCACCGGCGCATGAATTCAGGCGTCCAGCCGCCGTGAATATCGGCGAAATACCGGCGTGGAAAGCAGTCGAAGAATTCGAATGGTAAATTTTGAAATTCGAGACGTGATCGTTCGGGCGGAAATTGCGCACGGCGGGCGAGGGAATCGAATTGAATCGACTATCGCTCACTGTTTCCGTCCTTGCTGTCCTGGCGACCGGAGGGTTTCGGCGGCCGATCCGACGACATCGTCCCTAAGTTAGGTCAGTGTAACCTAACTTAGGGAAGCCAGTCCATAGAAAGGCCTCTGACTAGGGTTAGCCTCACCTATGGCGCGCCGACAAGGGCCAAAAAATCATCACGAACCTCCCGTCGCACCCTCGCTGCGGACCGTTGCCTGGACTAGATTCAGAGACGCACGGCTTTAGCGACACCTGACCAGCCCTCAAGGTGCTTAGGAGCGACATGCAAGGCGATCCGGACGTTCTGAAACTGCTCAATGAGCAGTTGACAAGCGAACTCACGGCGATCAACCAGTATTTCCTGCATTCCAAAATGCAGGACAATTGGGGATTCACCGAATTGGCCCGTCACACGCGGGAAGAATCATTCGAGGAAATGCGTCACGCGGAGACCATCACCGACCGCATTCTGCTTCTCGACGGGCTGCCCAACTACCAGCGACTGTTCTCACTGCGGGTCGGCCAGACGCTGCGCGAGCAGTTCGAGTCCGACCTGGCCATCGAGTACGAGGTGGTCGAGCGGCTTCGGCCCGGCGTCATCATGTGCCGCGAAAAGGGTGATGCCACGTCGGCGAGCATCCTGGAGACCATCCTGGCCGACGAGGAAAGCCACATCGACTATCTGGAAACCCAACTGGAGTTGATGGGCAAGCTCGGCGAGGAGCTCTACTCCGCGCAGTGCGTGTCCCGCCCCCCGCAGTAGTTTCGGTGCCCCGGCTCGGCGTATATTAAGTAGCGAAGCTAAATATTCGTTGGGTCGGGGAGACCCAGGGGGAGTTCGTGACGGCTGTTGACGCCGGTTCGACCGCTGCGGTGATCAGTCCGCAGCGGCGCAACATCATCTTCGTCGCCGTGTTGCTCGGCATGCTGCTCGCCGCGCTGGACCAGACCATCGTGGCGACTGCGTTGCCCACCGTCGTCGCCGACCTCGGCGGCGCCGGTCACCAATCCTGGGTCGTCACCAGCTATCTGCTGGCATCGACCATCGCCACCGCGGTCGTCGGCAAGCTGGGCGACCTGTTCAGTCGCAAGCTGGTGTTCCAAGCGGCGATCCTGTTCTTCCTGGCCGGGTCCGTGCTGTGCGGCCTGGCCGGATCGATGTCCATGCTGGTGGCCGCCCGCGCCCTGCAGGGCATCGGCGGCGGGGCCATCATGGTCACGGCCACCGCGGTCATCGGTGAGGTCATACCGCTGCGCGATCGCGGCCGCTATCAGGGGGCGCTGGGTGCGGTGTTCGGGGTGACGACCGTGATCGGCCCGTTGCTCGGTGGCTTCTTCACCGACCATCTGTCCTGGCGGTGGGCGTTCTGGATCAATGTGCCGGTGGCGATCGTGGTGTTCGCGGTGGCTGCCATCGCGATCCCCGCGTTGGCGCGCAACGCCCGGCCCGTCATCGATTACGCCGGCATCGCGCTGGTCGGTCTGGGCGCCTCGGGGCTGACGCTGGCCACCAGTTGGGGCGGTGCCGAGTATGCGTGGTCCTCACCGGTGATCATCGGGCTTTTCGTCGGTTCGGTGCTGGCGCTGGCGGCCTTCGTCGCGGTGGAACGGCGTGCGCCCGAACCGATTCTGCCCATCCGGCTGTTCGCCGATCGGGTGTTCACGGTGTGCTGTGTGCTGGCGTTCATCGTCGGTTTCGCGATGTTGGGCGCGATGACGTTCCTGCCCACCTTCATGCAGTTCGTCGACGGAGTGTCGGCGACGGTGTCGGGTCTGCGGACATTGCCGATGGTGGCGGGCATGCTGATCACCTCGATCGGCAGTGGCTCCATCGTCGGACGTACCGGCCGCTACAAGGTGTTCCCGGTGGCCGGCACCGCGACCATGTTCGTCGGCTTCCTGCTGTTGTCGACGCTGGATGCCGACACATCGTTGTGGATGCAGTCGCTGTATCTGTTCGTGCTGGGCGCCGGTATCGGACTGTGCATGCAGGTGCTCGTGCTGGTGGTACAGAACACCTCCAAATTCGCCGACCTCGGTGTGGCCACCTCGGGTGTGACGTTCTTCCGGACCATCGGAAGTTCCTTCGGCGCAGCCATCTTCGGGTCGCTGTTCGCAAACTTCCTGGCCGGTCGCATCCCGGCAGCGTTGGCCGCCGGCGGCGCACCGCCCGCGGCGGCGCAGTCTCCACAGTTGCTGCGTGAACTCGATCCGGTCGCCGCGGCACCGATCGTGGCGGCCTACGCCGATGCGCTCGGTCTGGTCTTTCTGTGCGCGGCGCCGGTGGCCGCCGTCGGCTTTGTGGTGTCGCTGTTCCTCAAGGAAGTCCCGCTGCGCGAGATGGAGACGGTATCGGCCTCCGACCTCGGCGAGGGCTTCGGCATGCCGGTCCTGGAGACCTCCGACGAGATCCTGGAGATGGCGGTGGCGCGGATATTCCGGGACTCTCCCGACATCCGGCTGCGCAAGCTCAGCGGTCACCCGGGCTGCGAACTGGACGTGGCCAGACTGTGGGCCGTCGTGCAGATCTACCGGCACAACCAGATGTACGGTTCGGCGACATTGACCCAGATTGCGGACGCCAAGCGGGTGCCGCCGGAGATCCTGGAGCCATCGTTCGTCCGTGTGGTCGACACTGGGTACGCGCTGCGCACCGGCGATCAGCTGTGGCTGACACAATCCGGCGCGCAGCAGGTCAGGGTGGCCATCGATGCGCTGGTGAGCAAGTTGATCGAACGCCTCGAGCAGTCCCCGGGCCATGCCGGGCGACCGGACCGCGAGCAGGTCGAGACCGCGTTGGAGCGCATCGCCCAGCGGATGATGCTGCAGCCGCAGTGGGTCGAGGATCGCGCCGAGATCACCGCCGGAACGAAAAACTAGAACACGTTCCAATTGGGTCGGTTCGGGCGTACGCTCCACCTCATGAGCCGTATCGGAGATTTCGCAGACGACGACGCCGCCGCGTGGATCACCAAGTCGCCCGATATCGGGGTCGCGATGGCCGGATTCACCCACGCCGTCTACAACAAGAACCGATTGCCCATGCGGGTGCGCGAACTGGCCCGGATGGTCATCGCGCTCAACAATGAATGTGTCGTCTGCCAGAACACCCGGGACTCCGAGGGTGCGGCGGCCGGGGTGGACGAGGACCTGTACGACCACGCCGCGGTCTGGCAGACCTGGCCCGGCTACAGCGAGCAGGAACGTGTCGCTGCCGAATTCGCCGAGCGGTTCGCCATCGACCACACCGGGCTGCGTGACGACGAGGAGTTCTGGGAGCGGTGCCGCGCACAGTTCTCCGAAGAACTGCTGACCGATCTGGCACTGTCTTGTGCGATGTGGCTGGGCATGGGCCGCATGCTGCGCACCCTCGACATCGGGCAGAGCTGCAAGATCACCCTTTGACACCCGCCGCCGCGACCGCCGTCGCACTCATTTTCGTCTGGCTCGGCATGGTGTCGGCCATCTCGTTCCTGGAGGCGCCGCTGAAGTTCCGGGCGCCCGGCGTGACGCTGCCGCTCGGGCTCGGTATCGGGCGGTTGGTGTTCCGTGCGCTCAATGCCGTGGAGGTGGGGTTGGCGATCGGAATCGTCTTCGCACTGGCTGTTTTCCGGCCCACACCCCCGGTGCTGATCGCGGTCGGTGTCGCCGTGACCTGTCTGGCTGTGCAACTACTCGCCGTCCGGCCACGGTTGGCCCGGCGTTCCGATGCGGTGCTGGCCGCCGGTCAGCGGGCCGCCGAGCTACCCCGATCACGGGCCCACATCGCTTATGTGGCATTGGAATCGGTCAAGGTGGTGGCCCTGATCGCCGGCGGGATCGCGCTGCTCGCCGGATGACCGCACCGGCACCCAAGGCCGCCGCCAACAGCACCAGCCACGGCCATCCGCCGTACGCGTGTACCCAGGCTGCCAGCGCACCCTGAACCCGCCCGGCCGCTGCGACGACCGGATCCACGGGTAAGGCGTCACCGTGGAACAACCGAATTTCGTAAGCGCCGTAGTACCCGACGTAGAGCCCGACCAGAACCAGTAGCGCACCACCGAATCTGTTGGCATGCGGCAGAATTCCCCGTATCCGATCTACCATCGCGGTGCTGGTCACAGCCAACGACACCGCCAGCGCGCCGACGATCACCGCGAAACCCGCCGCATAGGCCACATACACCGGCACGGCCTGTGCCCACCCGCCACCGCGTGCGGCGCTCGCGGTGACAGCGAGGAACGGGCCGACGGTGCACGACAGTGATGCCAGCGCAAATCCGATGCCGTAGAACAGCATCGAGCCGATACTGCCGGTGGGCGCCCAGCGCGACCCGGCTCGCAGCGGTAGCCCCAGCGTTCGGCCGGACAGCAGCCACCCGCCCAGCAGTACGAGGGCGGCACCGATCACGACGGTCGCGAACGGCACATACCGCTGCACGATCGAGGCCAGCGACACCGTCAACGCGCCGAATGCCGCGAACACCGGGAGCACACCGAGCGTCATGGTCACCGTCGCTGCCGCAGCCCGGCCGACCGCGCGAAACAGCCCATCGCCGGGCGTCACCACCAGGGCCAGATAGCCCGGCAGCATCGCGAATCCGCACGGGTTCACAGCGGCGACCAGACCGGCGCCGAAGGCCGGCCCGATCAGATCGAGGGCCATCTAGTCGGTCAGCGCACGGACCCGGTCGGTGAGCTCGCCCTCCGAGATCGCCGTAGTCGGATTGTTGACGAATGTCGACGCACCGTCCGGCCGGACGAACAGATACGCGGGCTGCCACGGCACGTTGAAGCGTGACCACAACGATCCATCCGCATCGTCGAGATTGGTGAACCCCAGCCCGTACTTGGCCACGAAGCCCTGCATCGCAGCGATGTCGGAGCGGGCCGCGATGCCGACGAAGGTCACGGCGGGGTGGGCGGCTGCCACACGTGCCACCGTCGGCGCCTCCTGATTGCAGAACGGGCACCACGGCGTCCAGAACCACAGCACCACCGGTTTGCCCTGCAGCGTGGCGCCGTCGAACGGCGCCCCGGACAATGTGGTGCCGCTGAATGCGAGCCGGTCGTCGGCGACGGCGGCCGGTGGTGCCGCGACACCGAGCGATGACAGTGCGATCGCCAGGATCACGATCTGGCGGCGGATATGCGGGAATCTCATGGGGCGACCTCTCCGTGATGGGCACACGGCGTCACCGCACGCCCTACTGCTGATACGAGGCGTGTGGTGTTTCGGTTCGGTCGCCGACAAGCGGGCACGCCGGGGCGGCCCGCCTGGCCCGCACCCGGATCCGTGCGCCGCGGTGCGGGATCAGGATGACACCCTTGACCCGCTGACGTTCACCGCGTGCGGTCGTGGTGTCCAGGTCGACACGCGCCAGCACCTCGCGCAGCACGATGCCCATCTCGACCATCGCGAAATTGGCGCCCAGGCAACGACGATTGCCACCGCCGAACGGTAGCCAGGTGGTCGGGCCCAGAGTCGCGCCGAGCATCCGGTCGGGATCGAAGCGCCCCGGCGCGACGTACTGGTCGGCGTCGGCATGCACCAGCCCGATGGTCGGGGCGACCATGACCCCGGCCGGCAGCCGGTACCCGGCGATCTCGACCGGCTCGGTGAGGATGCGGCCGACGTCGAACACCACCGGCCGGATCCGCAACACCTCCTTGCAGACCGCATCCAGGTATTCGTCGTCTCCGCTGCGTGCCGCCGCGACGGCCTTGTCCAACAGCACGGGATGGCGGGTCAGCCGCTCCAGCGCCCAGGACAGCGCGGTGTCGGTGGTGTCGTGTCCGGCGACCAGCAGCGTCATCAGTTGATCGCGCAGCTGTTCGTCGGTCATCCCGCCGGTGCGGATCAGCATCGCCAGAGCGTCGGTGCGGGAATCGAGTTCGGGATCGGCGCGGCGTTCGGCGATTTCGGCATACAGCAGCCGGTCGGCCGCGGCCAGCCGGTCGGCGAATGGTCGCCACGGCGCCAACCGCTGCAGTCCGGGGGTGTTGATCGCCAACGATTCCCAGGCGCCGACACTCAGCAGTTTGGGCATGATGGCCCGCAGCTGGGCCAGCCGGTCGGGGTCGCTGGCGCCGATGACCGTCCGCAGGATCACCTCCAGGGTGATCTCGGACATCTTGGGCGCCACCGCGAATCGTTGCCCGACCGGCCACCGGGCGATGTTCTCGGCGGCGATCGTCGCGATCACGTCGGTCTGGCGGGCCACCGCCTCCCGACGGAACGGGGCCAGCATGACCCGACGGCGTTCCTTGTGGGCGTCATCGTCGACCACCAGCACCGAGCTGGCGCCGAGCAGCCCGGCCAGCATCGAGTTCGCCTCGCCGGCATGGTAGATCGACGGGTCGCCGCCGAACACGGTCTTGATATCGGCCGGGTCGGACAGGTAGATCACCGTGCCCATCGAGGCGATCCGCAGGGTGAAGACGTCGCCGTAGCGACGTCGGCAGCCGGCAAGCAGGCGTGGCCAGAACTTGAGCAGCAACGCTGCCTGCACCCCGGGTGGCAGGGGTGGTCCGGGCGGCAGCGCCGATTCGGTCACCTGTATGAGTCTACCGACGGAGGCAAGCCTCAGAGCTGATCGGTGGCGTTGTACAACCAGGACATGTCGGCGCCGGCGAAATCGGCCAACCAGCTTGCCGGCGCATGATTGGTCAGCCCGCCCATATCCCAGTAGTCCTTCCACATGGTGATGCGGCCGTCGTCGACGTGGTGCACGGTGACGAACGGCAGCACCGCCCGTTCGCCGGTGGGCCACGTCCAGGTTTCGGAGTGCTCGTACATGACGTGGCGGCCGTCGGCGACCAGCAGCCCGTCATGGTTCTCGTAGGCCGCCAACGGTTCCAGTCCGATCTTGAGTCGCTTGATGATGTCGACCGGACCGCGCGCGGCGGCTGCCGGCCCGACCGGCATGTCCGCGTAGATGCAGTCCGGGGCCAGCTGGTCGGCCACGCCGTCCCAATCCCGTTTTGACAGCGCACGCCACATACGCAGAACGGTCTCCTCAGCCGACACTGGCCAATTCGCTCTCCTCGGCGGTGAGTGCGGGGGAGCGGTGCGCGACCCGCAGGAACCGTCCGGTGCGCCGCTGCCCGACCAACTCGGTCGGCTGCCCGTTCCGCACGACGGTGCGGCCGCCGACCAGCACGGCGGTCACGGTGTCATCGTTACGGTTGACCATCCGGGACAGCCCGCCGTAACAGTCGACAGACTCCTCGGCGTAGGCATCCAATTCGGCGTCCAACCGGGCCGGGTCGACGATGACCGCATCGGCGCGGTCGCCGATGCGCAGATGGCCGGCATCCAGCCGGTACCAGTCGGCCAGCTCACCGGTGAGCCGGTGCACGGCAGCCTCGACGCTCATGAACGGCGCCCCGGCGTTCTGGGCATCGCGGACATGACGCAACAGTCGCAGCCCCATGTTGTAGAACGCCATGTTGCGCAGATGTGCGCCGGCATCGGAGAAGCCGAGCTGGATGCCTGGTTCGCGCGCCAGCTGCTTGAGGACATCGGGCCGGTGGTTGGAAATGGTGGTGCGCCAACGTAATCCGTGTCCGTGCTCCAGCACCAGATCCAGGAAGGCGTCGACCGGATGCAGTCCGCGATCCTGACCGACCTGCCCGAACGACTTCCAGACGACGTCGCCGTCCGGGCAGCCGACGATCTCGGCGTCGAAGAAGTCGCGGTGCCAGACGCGGACCCCGTACTTGTTCTCGTAGTCCTTGCGGAACTGGCGCCGGTAGATCGGATCGGCCAAGAGGTGGTTGCGTTGCACCTCGTCGCGCAGGTGCAGAGCCGCCGCGCCCGAGCCGAACTCCTCGAACACCACCAGGTCGATCCCGTCGGCATATACCTCGAACGGGACGGGCAGATGCTGCCAGCGGAAGTTGCCGCCGAGGGCGTTGATCAGCCGCGCGGACGGGCCCAGGATCTTGATGGCATACGGGTTGGCCTTGATATCAGCGGCCGAGAGCAGGCTGGTCTTGAGCGGATTGCGCAGCACACCGAGTGACTGAGCCAGCTGCGACAGCAGGTTGAGTGGGTTGGCGATATCCGGCCCGGACTGCAGGGCGCGGCCGGTACGCCGCAGCAGCGACTTGAGCCGGCGCAACTCGCGCGGCTTGGCGTACGTCGACGGCAGCGTGCGCGACCGGCAGGTGTCACCGTCGATCTTGTCGAAAAGCAGTTGCTGTGACGACATTCCGACGAACCCGGCGTCCAGCGCCTCGGTCAGCATGCGCTCCATCGCGGCCTGCTCGGCGCGGGTGGGTCGCTGATCGGCACGGGTCGCGCGGTCCAGTCCCATCACTGCGGTGCGCATATCGGAGTGACCGATGAACGCCGCCAGATTCGGCCCCAGTGGCATCTCCTCCAGGGCGGCGACATACTGCTCGGCGTTGGCCCAGGTCTTGTTCCGGTCGACGACGTCGATGACGTGCTCACGCGGGATCGCCTCCACCCGGCCGAACAGGTCGCCGGCGTCGGTACCTCCGACGTGCACCGTGGACAGTGAGCACGAGCCGAGCATGACCGTGGTGACACCGTGGCGCAGCGATTCCGACAGCGACGGCCGGCCCAGCACCTCGACGTCGTAGTGGGTGTGGATGTCGATCATCCCCGGCAGCACCCAGCGGTCGGCGGCATCGATCACCTGCGGGCATCCGGTGGCATCGAGTTCGTCGGCGCTGACGGCGGCGACGTGGCCGCCCCGGATGCCGATGTTCCGGACGGCCGATGGCGCGCCGGTGCCGTCGAACCAGCGTCCGCCGAGGATGATTGTGTCGTAGGTCACCCAGACATGACAGCAGCGCGGTGACGTGAGTGTCAATGAAAATCGTGAACAGATCTGGAAATATGTCTACACAGCCGGGCGCATACTCGACATGTGACGCCGCTACAGCGCTACATCGCCGAAGAGATCGCCACCGACCACGTCGACGGCCTGCTGTCCCGACGCGAGGCGCTGCGCCGGCTCGCGCTGCTGGGCGTCGGCACCGCCGCGGCCACCGCGCTGATCGCCGCGTGTGGCGATGGCGAGCAGTCCGCTGGACAGGGCACTGCGGAAACCGGCACCGAGTCAGCCGAGACGCCCACATCGTCCCCGCCGGGCATGGCCGCCGCCCGCCCGACCGAGGCCGTCACCTGGGCCGGGCCGGCGGGCGAACTGCAGGGGGCCTGGGCGGCCGCCGAGCAACCGCGGGGCGCCATCCTGGTCATCCACGAGAACAAGGGCCTCAACGACTGGGTGCGCTCGGTGGCCGGCCGGCTCGCCGGCGCGGGCTACTCGGCGTTGGCGATCGACCTGCTGTCGGCCCAGGGCGGTACCGCCACCTTCGCCGACCCGGCCGAGGCCACCGCGGCCCTGGGTAACCGGCCGCCCGAGGGCATGGTCGCCGACCTGCGATCCGGCATCGCCGAGGTGCAGACCCGCACCCCTGGCGTGCGGGCCGCCGCGGTCGGCTTCTGTATGGGCGGCGGGCTGGTCTGGCGACTGCTGGCCGCCGGTGCGCCCGAGCTGGCCGCGGCGTTCCCGTTCTACGGTCCGACCCCGGATGCCCCCGATTTCTCTGGCTCCAAAGATGTTGCGGTACTGGGCTTCTACGGCGAGGTCGATCAACGCGTCAACGCCACCGAGCCGGTGGCGGCGGCGGCCTTACAACAGGCCGGTCTGGTCCACGAGCTGGTCACCGAGGCCGGCGCCAACCACGCGTTCTTCAACGACACCGGGGATCGGTACGACCAGCGCGCCGCCGACGATGCCTGGCAGCGGATGCTGGACTGGCTGACGACCCACGTCGACTGACCCGCTCAGGGTGCGGCCCAGCCGTCGGGCCGGGCGCCGTCGATATCGGTGAAGCCGTACTCGCGGGCCAGCTGTGCCGAGGTCACCGACCGTTGGTTCCACCGCGCCCGGTTGCCGTCGGCGGCGATCGCGGCCACCGCGCGACCCACGAAGCGCGGGGACTCCGAATCGGCGAACCCTGGCGGGGCGGTGGGATGGCCATCGGTGCGGCCCGGCCGCAGGGCATCCTGCCAGTTCTGCTCGGCCACACCGTAATTGTCGAGCATCATCTCCGATCGCAACCAGCCCGGCGTGACGGCGACCGCGGTGGCGCCGACCTGCTGCAGCTCATGCCCGTGGCTGAACGCCAGCCGGTTCACCGCCACCTTGGCCAGGTCGTAGAACACCGACAGCCGGAAGTTCTCGGCGTTGTATTCCCATGTGCCGTCCGTGATCTCGACGAGCAGGCCACCCGGTCGGGTGACCATCAGCGGCAGCAGGCGATGCGCGGTGATCAGGTGGGTGCGCACCCCCAGATCGACGATGCGCAGCCCGTCGGCCAGGTCGTGCTCCCAGATCGGCCGGCCCCAGGACGACGGCGGACCCTTGAGCAGTTCGGCACCCCACACATCGTTGACCAGGATGTCGATCCCGCCGAAATCGGCGCGCAGCCGGTCGGCGAGGCTGTCCACCTGGCCGATATCGAGGTGATCGACCTGGATGGCCACGCCCGTCCCGCCCAGCGCATCGACCAGTTCCGCGGTCTCCTCGATGGTTTCGGGGCGGTCGTAGTCGGAGCCGGCGCGGCCACGCCTGCTGCTGCGCCCGGTGCAGACGACCGTGGCCCCGGCCTCGCCCAAGGCGGCCGCGATACCGCGACCGGCGCCGCGGGTGGCGCCGGCCACGACCGCGATCCGGTCACGCAACGGTGCGGTGCCGCGGTGTGCCATGGACGCAACGTACGCGTGGATGCGTCGCCGCGTGGGCGATCGGCAGGGCCGTTCGCATCGGGGCACATTCACCGCCCATTAACGCACCGGTAGACCGGCCGTGTCCGTCCGCACATGGGTTGCGGCTACTCATTGACCATGCGGGTTGTCCAGGTCGCGAACTTCTACGGTCCGCGCTCGGGTGGGCTGCGCACCGCTGTCGACCGGCTGGGCGCGGAATACACCGCGGCCGGCCATGACGTCGTCCTGGTGGTGCCCGGCGCGACGGTCGAGCGGCGGCGGCTGGACACCGGTGTTCTGCGGCTGTCGCTGCCGGCCCGGTTGATCCCGTTCACCGGCGGCTACCGGGCGGTGCTGCCCGGCCCGGTGACCGCGCTGCTGGAGGATCTGGCGCCCGATGCTCTGGAGGTCTCCGACCGCCTCACGCTGCGCTCGCTGGGGCCGTGGGGACGCCGGCACGGGGTGGCCACCGTGATGATCTCGCACGAACGGCTGGACCGGCTGGTCGGCCAGATCCTGCCGGGCCGTGCCGCCCGCACCGTCGCCGATATCGCCAACCGGCGCACCGCGGCCAACTACGACGCCGTGGTCTGTACGACGGCATTCGCCCGGGAGGAGTTCGAACGGATCGGGGTGGGCAATGTGGTGACCGTCCCGCTCGGCGTGGACCTCGAGCAGTTCCACCCGCGGTACCGCAGTGCGCAGTTGCGCAGCCGGTGGGCGCACCCCGAACAGACCCTGCTGGTGCACTGCGGCCGGCTCTCGGTGGAGAAACATGCCCACCGCAGCATCGACACCGTCGGCGCGCTGCGCGATTCCGGGGTCGACGCCCGACTGGTGGTGGTCGGGGAGGGCCCGATGCGTACCCGGTTGGAACGTCAGGCGGTCGGACTGCCGGTGGACTTCACCGGATACATCGGTGAACGCGACACCGTCGCCGCCATCCTGGCCTCGGCCGATGTCGCGCTCGCGCCCGGTCCGCACGAGACCTTCGGACTGGCCGCGCTGGAGGCGCTGGCCTGCGGCACGCCGGCCGTCGTCTCGCGCACGTCGGCGCTGGCCGAGATCCTCACCGCCGACAGCGGCGCCGCCGCCGACAACGACCCACGGGCCATCGCGCACGCGGTGTCCACCGTGATCAGCAGGCCCGAGCCGGTACGCCGCACCAGCGCCCGTCGGCGCGCCGAGCAGTTCACCTGGCCGCGCTCGGCGGCCGGAATGCTGGACGTGCTGAGCCGGCGCTGAGCGACAAAGCGGGCTGCGCCCGAGCCCGGGTGTCCTACCATCTGGGCATGAAACGGCTTGCGGTGGTTCTGCCGACACTCGGCGTTGCGGCGCTCATCGGCAGCGGCCTGGCGGCCGCAGCGCCCAATGAGCAAGGGTGCGCGGTCAACCTGGTGTCGCCGCACGTCGTCGAACAGAACGGGGTCACCGCCGTCATCGCGTCGGTGCGCCCGGGCGCCTGCAGCCGTGCCGAACCGCAGCTTCAGGTCGCCTGCTTGCAGAAGGTCGGCGCCCCGGTCGCGCCGCTGTGCGTGCAGTCCGAGGGCCCCGGTACCGCCGAGGTCCGGCTGACGCCGTACGTCCCGGGCGCTGCCTACACCGTCAGCGGGCGGGTCTGCGCCAATGCCGGCAGCCCGCCGGTCACGTACTGCACCACGGCCGGACCCACCACCGTCACCCTCTGAGCCGGCTCAGGCCCGGTACCGGTCGGTGTCGGCCGGCAGGTAACGCACATCGGGACCCGCATCGAAGCGGTAGCCGCTGCCGCGGATCGTGGTGATCACGTCCGCGTAGCGACCCAGCTTGACCCGCAGTCGGCGCACATGGGTGTCGACGGTCCGGCCGGCGCCGGGCCGGTCATGCCACAGGTCGGTCATCAGCACCGCCCGCGAGACCGTCCGCCGCGGACGCTCGGCCAGAAAGCACAGCAACTCGAACTCGCGGTAGCTCAGCCGCACCGGGACCCCGTCGACACTCACCCCGCGCCGGGCCCGGTCGATGTGCAGACCGTCGGATCGCCGCGACACCGTGTCCGCGGGTGCCGTGCCCGCCGGCGCGACGACGGCCGGCAGTGCCCGCACCCCGGGCACCGAACGGGCGATCACGCTGCCGTACTCGTCGGCCAACTGTGCTGTGCGCAAGGGTAGTTCGGTGAACCCGGGCGGTACCTCCAGTACCAGCACCACCTGGACCGGTTCGGTGGTCTCCGCCGCCGGATACGCACCCGCTTGGTACATCGGCTCAGATTTGTTGACCGCCGCCCGGAGCACCATGGTTTTCCGCGTCGTGAGTCCAACCCGCCGCGGCCACCTGCCCCGAATACGTCGTCTCGATGAACCGCCGGGTCTGCTCCCCGGTCAGGGCGGCGGCCAGCACGGCAATATCCGGGTCGGCGCGCAGGTCGGGGCGGGTAACCAGATACTCGGCATAGGTGGGATTGCCGCGGTCGCAGTGCAGTGCGGTATCGGTGTGCACATTACGTTCCATTGCCTGATTGCCGAACAGGAAGACCGCGTCGAAGTCATCGAGGGCCGACGGCATGGTCCAACTGGTCAACTCCTTGAACACCAGGCGGAGCGGATTGGCGTGGATGTCGACGGTGCAGGCCAACTGATCAGGATCGGGTAGGCAGTCGATCAGACCCAGCCGGTCCAGCAGCATCAGCGAGCGGTCGGCGTTCACGGGATCGGCGGGCAGGGCCACCTCGGCGTACTCCGGCAGCGCGGCAAGGTTGGTCACGCGGCTGGAATACAGCCCGAAGGGCTCGATGTGCACGGGCGCCACCGCCACCAGGCCCGCGGCGGTACGCCGGTTGAACTCGTGCAGAAAGGGCAGGTACTGGAAGTAATTGGCGTGCAGACGACCGGCGGCCAACCAGTCGTTGGGCTCGTCGAAGCTGTCGAACACGACGATCTGCAGATCGATACCCGCGGCGGCCACCGTGGCACGGACGTTCTCCAAGATCTCGGCGTGCGGCACGGGCGTCGCGCCGACTCGCAGCGGCCGAAGGCCTTTCGTGCTGACTGATCGCACCGAGCTGGTCAACATGGCCCCGAGGGTACTGGTGTGAGCGCCGGACGCAAGGCGGCCGTGCGGCCAATGTGTCGCCATGTTACGGACTTTGACGCATGGTGACCGCAGTGATGGTCCGGCGCCCATCGGTCACCCTACGGTCACCGCAGCATCTACCCCTACGTCGATCGGCCCAGCATGTCTGAGATCACCGCTGTTCCCGAGGAATTGGGCAACTTTGCGGACAAGCCCGAGCGTCGCCTGCGTGGCAACCTCGGAGTGGCGTCCATCGTGTTCATGGTGGTCGCGGCCGCCGCGCCGCTCGGAGTCGTCGGCGGTGTCTTCCCGCTGGGCATCGCCAACGGCAACGGCGCAGGCTTCCCGGCCACTTTCATCCTCTCGACGGTCATCCTGCTGCTCTTTGCGGTGGGCTTCACGGCGTTGACCCCGTTCGTCGCGGAGGCGGGCGCCTTCTTCTCCTATATCCGTCATTCCCTTGGCTTCCCGGTTGGTATCGGGTTCGGCTTCGTCGCCCTGGTGAGTTATGTGGCACTGGAGGCCGGTGTCTACGGGCTGCTCGGGCCGGCCGGCGTCGGGGTCATCACGCTGTTCGGTGGGGCGGAGATCCCGTGGTGGATTCTCGCCGCTGTCGCGTTCGCCATCACGACATTCCTGGGCTACCGCAACATCGAACTGTCCAGCCGGGTGCTGGGCGTGCTGTTGACCGCCGAGATCGCGATCATTCTCGTCCTGGACCTGGTCATCGTGGTGCGCGGCGGCGGTGACGACGGGCTGTCCACCGGCGTGATCGCACCGGCCACCGTGTTCTCCGGCTCGTTGGGCATCGGACTGCTGTTCGCGATGCTCAGCTATATCGGTTTCGAGGCCACCGCGGTGTTCCGCGACGAGGCCAAGGACCCGCAACGCACCATTCCGCGGGCCACCTATGCCGCCCTGATTCTCATCGGCGCGTTCTACGCCGTCACCAGCTGGGCGCTTATTTCGGCGTTGGGGGACGAGCAGGCCGTCTCTGCGGCAACGGATTCCGGTGGCACCTTCCTGTCCGATATCGCGCAGACCTATATCCGTACGGCCGGCAACGACATCATCACGGTGCTGTACTTCACCAGCCTGTTCGCCTGCATCCTGGCCTTCCACAATGTCGCGTCGCGGTACGTGTTCGCACTGTCGCAGCACGGGGTGTTGCCGCAGTCGCTGGGTGCCGCGCATTCCGTACACGGGTCGCCGCACAAGGCTTCGCTATGGATCTCCGGGGTCGTCGCGGTCAGCATCGTGGCCGCGGTGCTGTTCCAGCTCGATCCGGTCACGCAGTTCTACACCTGGTTCGCCGCGGCCACCACGGTCGGTTTTGTGGTGCTGTTGATCGCCACCAGCGTGGCCGTGCTGGTGTTCTTCGCCCGTGACCGGCGCGGTTACTCGCAGTGGCGGGTGCGGATCGCGCCGGCACTGGGCCTCGCCGGTTTGGCGTTGACGCTGGTGCTGATCCTGACCAACCTGGAGGGATTGGCCACCTCGAATGCGTTGGGCTGGGGCATCGTCGGGCTGTTGGTGGTGTCGTTCATCGTCGGCGCGGTGATCGGTCGTCGGGTGTCCGACGGCGTCGACGATGCGGCGGAGGTGGGCCGGTCATGACGCACACCGTCGAATCTCCCGTCGCGCAGGACCTGCTGCACCGGCTCGCCGCGGGCGCGTTGCGTGAGGTGGAGGTCGCCTGGAGCGACCCGCTGGGCCATGCGCAGGGCAAGCGCATCCCGGCGGCGCAGTTCCTGGATCGGGCGCAGGGCAGCGGATTCGCCTTCTGTGAGGCCTCGCTGGGCTGGAACGCCGACGGCACCGTCATCGACGGGTTACGCCTGACCAATTGGGACGGTGGTTACCCGGATGTCTTCGCGATGCCCGATCTGGCGACGTTCCGTGAGGTGCCCTGGCGCCCGGGTGTCGGTCACGTCATCTCCGATATCGTCGCCCACGACCGGTCGCCCTCGCTGCTGGATCCGCGCGCGGTGCTGCGCCGGGTGTTGGATCGGCTTGCGGTACTGGGGTATACGGCCAAAATCGGGGTGGAACTGGAGTTCTACCTGTTGAACCCGGATGGCTCGCCCTTCCAGCAGGACATCCACGCGTACTCGCTGGAGAACGCCAACGCGCTCGATCCGATCCTGTCCGATCTCTACGAGACACTCGGCGTATTCACCCGGCTCGAGGGTATCCAGACCGAATATGGGCCGGGGCAGGTGGAGACCAATCTCGTCTACGCCGACGCGCTGGAAGCCGCCGATGACAGCGCCCGACTGAAATACGCCGCCAAGGAGGTGGCGCGCCGGCACGGCAAGCTCGCGAGCTTCATGGCCAAACCGTTCGCCGAACACTCCGGAAGCTCGGCGCACCTGCATATCTCGCTGTGGCGCGACGGTGAGCCGGCCTTCGCCCGCGTCGACGGTGGCGAGAACGATCTGAGCCAGTTCGCGATCGCCGGGCTGTTGGAGCACCTGCCGTCGATCACCGTGTTCGGCGCGCATTCGGTGAACGCCTACCGGCGCTTCGTGCCGGACTCGTTTGCGCCGGCCACCGTCACCTGGAGCCGGGACAACCGCAGCGCAGCAGTGCGCTCACTGCTGGAGGCCGACCCGCGGGCCACCCGCATCGAACTGCGTACCGGCGGCGCCGATGCCAATCCCTACTGGTTGATCGCCTCGGCGCTGGCGGCCGTGGTCGCCGGTATCGAGGCCGGCCGTCGTCCCGACGCCGCGCAGGGCGGCAACCTGTACGGGTCGGGCACCCAGCTGCCGGAGTCGTTGGCCGTTGCGGTGGCGCTGGCCACCCGCGACGACACCATCACCGAGATCCTGGGTGCGGATTCGGTGGCCGATTTCGCGGCCATCGCGCACAGCGAGTGGTTGGCGTACACCAGCCAGGTCACCGACTGGGAGCGGCAGCGCTACCTGGCGTCGTCCTGAGCAGCTGACCAGCGCACCGGCAGCCGCTTGATGCCGTGGATGAAGGGGGACAGCAGCCGATCCGGTTCGGCATCGGCGGTCAGGTCCGGTACCTGGCGGTGCAGTTCCTCGAAGGCGACGGTGATCTCGCGGCGGGCCAGGTTGGCGCCCAGGCAGAAATGTGCGCCCCCGCCGCCGTATCCCAGGTGCGGGTTGGGGGAGCGGCGCACGTCGAAACGCCACGGGTCCGCGAATCGGGACTCGTCGCGGTTGGCCGATCCATACCACATGGTGACCTTGTCGCCGGCCGACATCGTCACCCCGCTCAGTTCGGTGTCGCGGGTCAGCGTGCGGCGCATGTAGGCCACCGGGGAGGCCCACCGGACGATCTCCTCGACGGCCGTCGGGGCCACCTCGTCGTAGTCGGCCCACCAGATCTCGCGTTGTTCGGGGTGGCGGCTGAGCGCGACGACACCGTGACTGATCGCGTTGCGGGTGGTCTCGTTACCGGCTACCACGAGCAGGATGAAGAACGAGGCCACCTCGGCCGAGGTCAGTCGCTCGCCGTCCAACTCGGCGGCCACCAGCGCGGTGGTGAGGTCGTCACGCGGGTGTGTGCGGCGGTCCTCGGCCAACGCCGTTGCGTAGGAGCCGATGTCGATGGCCACACGGGCGAACTCGTCGAAGTCGGTGGTCAGATCGGGATCGCCGAATCCGAGAATGACATTGGTCCAGTGAAAGATCTTTTCGTGATCGGCCTCGGCGATGCCCATCATGTCGCAGATCACCTGCAGTGGAAGCGGTCCCGCCAGCGCCGCCACCAGATCTGCCCGCCCGTCGGGGTGTTCGGCGATCATCGAGGACACCAGGGTGCGGGCCCGTTCGCGCACCGACTCCTCGACGCGGGCCAGCACCCGCGGGGTGAAGGCGCTGCGCACGATGTTGCGCAACCGGCCGTGCCGCGGATCGTCCATGGCGATCATCGACCCGAAGTACTCGGCCAACTCCGGGGTCTGATCACCCATCGTGATGTTGGGGCTGGAACTGAACACCTCGGGGTGGCGGCTGGCGTGGTGCACGTCGTCATAACAGGTCAGCGCCCAGTGCCCGGCGCCGGCATCCACCCCCATAGCGGTGACCGGGCGATGGAACGAGACCGGTTCCTCACGGCGCAGCGTGGCGAAGGCACCGTCCCGGAAATCGTCGTCGCCGCCCCAGAACCGCCAGGACCCCAGGTCGACCGCGGCCCGGTCGACCGCCGGTGGGGGCGCGCCGTTGACACGTGCAGCGATCGGCATGCCGACAGACTAGAGACCGGCCGCGCCGGACATCGCCGAATCGGGACAGGTCAGTCGGATTCGGGTTCGGGATCGTCGTGCCGGACAAGGCGTACGTGGCCGTGCGGCAGGCAGGCCGCGTAACCGTGGTGTTTGCCGTACAGCTCCCAGGCGGTGTGCACGTCATCGCTGGGCACATCGATGAGTTGGCCGCCGGAGAACTGCAGATGCAGGCTGCCGTCGTCGTCCCAGTCGGCATGTGTGCAGGTGGCCCCGGCGAAATCGAAGAGCGGTCGATGTTCGGTCCGGACGGCGTTCGGGTCGATCTTGACCACTTCGCTGGGTTGGCCCGCCAGGGCCGGCAGGGTCAGATCCATCGGCGCGGAGATCACGAGTTCGTTGTAGTCGTCGAGGTTGAGCACCAGGCCGTCGCGGAACATGATCCGCTGCAGTGTGCGGCCCCGAATCCATTGTTCGGTCATCGACCAACTCTGCGCGCTCTGGCCGGTCCGGCACAAGGGTTCAGCGGGACTCGAAGATGCGGCGCAGTTCCGCAGGCACCGGGCGTTTCGTCCAGTCCGCGGTGGACACCACCACGTAGATGTTGCGGCCCACCACCGCGGCCTGCTCGACCCCGTCGTCATCGGTGCGTAGCACCGTGAAGGCAACGGTGAAGCTGGTGGTCCCGACCGTCTCGCACATCGCGGTGACGCGCACGGTGTCGCGCCAGCGCACCGAGCTGCGGTAGTCGAGTTCGCTGCGCACCACCTGGAAATCGATGCCCGCGGCGATCATTTCAGGATAGTCGAGAGACCTGTGGTCGAGGTAGGCGGTCCAGGCTTCGTCGAACCAGGTGAGGTAGTGACCGTGGAATACCACGGACTGCTGGTCGACTTCGGCATAGCGGGGGATGACCGCGAGTGCGAACGGCGCATCGTCGTCGGGGCTCACGAAGCACACCCTACGATCGTCGGGTGGCCCCCACCCTCGTCACCCTCGCCGATATCCGGTCCGCCGCCGCACGCCTGCACGGTTCGGTGCTGCGGACCCCGCTGATCCCGGTCAGCTGGGGCGATCCCGACCGGCCGCTGTGGCTGAAACCGGAGAGCCTGCAGGTCATCGGTGCCTTCAAGGTACGCGGCGCGCTGAACGCGATCAGTCGGCTCGACGACGAACAGCGCGGCCGTGGGGTGGTCGCCTACTCCAGCGGTAACCACGCGCAGGCAGTCGCCTACGCCGCGGCCCGGTTCGGTATCGAGGCGCATATCGTGATGCCCGAGGAGACCCCGCAGATCAAGGTCGACCGCACGCGTGAGCACGGTGCGAACGTCGTGCTGTGCGGTATCGGACAGCGCGAGGTGGTGGCCGCCGAATTGGTGGAACGGACCGGGGGCACCCTGATCCCGCCGTTCGACCACCCCGACGTGATCGCCGGGCAAGGCACCGCCGGTCTCGAGGTTGCCGAGGATCTGCCCGAGGTGGCAACCGTGCTGATCCCGGTCAGCGGCGGCGGGCTGGCATCCGGGATCGGGACCGCGGTGCAGGCGTTGTGCCCGAACGCCAAGATCTTCGGTGTGGAGCCCGAACTGGCCGCCGATGCCGCCGCCGGACTGCACCGCGGAAGCCGGGTTGAGATGTCGATCGAGGAGCGCAATCGCACCATCGCCGACGGGCTGCGGTCACAGCCCTCGGAACTGACTTTCTCCCATCTGCAGCATGTGCTGACCGATATCCTGACCGTCACCGAACACGAGATCCGTTCCGCTGTGGCAGAACTGGCGTCCAAGGGGCGGTTGGTGGTGGAGCCGAGTGGGGCGGTCGGGCTGGCGGCCTACCGGCAGCACCGGACACCGTCGGGTCCGACGGTGATCATCGTGTCCGGCGGCAATATCGAGCCGACGCTGTTCACCGAGATCCTGGCTGCCTCAACGGCGGTCGGGGAACACCAGCGGGACTGAGACCTCGCAGCCCTGGCGGGCGCAGTGTGACCAGGCGTCCTGTTCGGCGGCCGCCCGCAGGCGTCGCCGCCTGCCGGTCCACCCGCATGAGCAGCCGGCGGTGGAATCGCCGAATCCGCGGTTGTATACATAGGCCACTCCTTGCGCGGTCGACTCGGCAAGAAGGTCCTCCAGCAGTAGGACTTTCATCTGGTGCGTCTCCTTCGTCGACCTGACCTCGGTGTCATGCAGACGTGCGGCGACCTGGTCGCACAGAGAATTCTGCGCGCATTCACCGCGGTTGGGCGGGATCAGCGGGTCACGAGTCGGTGCTGATCTCGACAAGCAGTTGTAACGGACTACGAGCTGTCTACCCGCGCCATGCCGTTGCCAAACAACGCGTAATCGCACGTCCACACGATCAGATGACTTGCTGTCGCGTCAATTTTGGACGTGAACGGTGTTAGTGCACACCCTCCATCAGCCGGCTGATCCGCCCGGCGATTGTCAGCACACCCAACCCGGCCACGATGGCGACCAGGCCCAGGATGCCGAAGTAGGCGAACTCGTGTGCCGGGTCGTAGTACTTGGACAGCACACCGGACATCGCGGTGCCCAGGCCGACCGAGAAGAAGTAGAGCGCCATCATCTGGGCCCGGAATGCGTCGGGGGCAAGCTGGGTCGTGACGGCCAGACCGATCGGCGAGAGCAGCAGTTCGGAGATGGCGAACACCGCCATGATGCCGACCACCAGCAATGCGGGCACGACCTTGCCGGTCGTCCCCGCGGTCGGCAGGAACAACAGGAAGGCCAGCCCCATCCCGATGACGCCGTAGGCGAATTTCTGCGGCGTGGTCGGTGCGCGGGTGCCCAACCGGGTCCACATGATCGCGAAAAGCGGTGAGAGCAGGATGATCCACACCGGTTCGATCGACCCGATCCAACTCGACGGTGCCGTCCAACCGAAGATCGACCAGTTCATCCGCTCGTCGGAATACACCGCGAGCACCGTGAAGATCTGCTGGAACAGCGACCAGAACACCGCGTTGGCGATGAAAAGCGGGATGAACGCACGAACCCGGGTGCGTTCGGTGCCACTGACTTTCGGGCTGCGCAGCAATACCGCGAAGTACCCGATCGAGGCCACGATGATGACCCCGGTCGTCACCTGCGACAGGTTCGCCAGCGTCACCAATCCGGTGGCGAACGCGATCGCCGCGACCACAACAACCGCGATCCCGACCCCGACGGCGGGCAGGATGCCATTGCGAGGCAGGGGATTGGGCACGTCGCGGCCGTGGCCGCCCAGGTTGCGGCGGAAGGCGACGTACTGGGCCAGGCCGATGGCCATGCCGACGGCGGCGGCGCCGAACCCGTAGTGGAACCCGACGCGGGTCTGCAGCAGCCCGGTCAGCAGCGGGCCGATGAACGCGCCCAGGTTGATGCCCAGATAGAACAACGTGAAACCGCCGTCGGCACGGGCGTCGCCCTTGTCGTAGAGGGTGCCCAGCAGCGAGGATGCATTGGCCTTCAGCGCGCCCGACCCGAGCGCCACCAGCACCAGGCCCACGGCGACACCGGTGATGCCCGGCAGGATCGCCAGCGCGACATGGCCCAGCATGACGACGACACCGCCGTAGAACACTGTGCGTTCCATGCCGAGCACCCGGTCGGCCAGCCACCCGCCGAGCACGGTGGACAGATAGACCAGACCGCCGTAGGCGCCGACGATGCCGGTTGCGGTGGTCTTCGCCATCTCCAGGCCGCCGTCGGTCACCGAGTAGTACAGGTAGTAGCCCAGGATGGTGAGCATGCCGTAGAAGGAGAATCGTTCCCACAGTTCGACACCGAACAGATTGGTCAGGCCGATCGGGTGACCGAACAGTGTGCGGGTTGTTTGTGCGTCCTCGGATCCGATCCGAGCAGGTTCCGCCCCAGTCATGCGGGCCACCCTGCCACGCGGGTGGGTGTTCCCGGTCGATATCGGCCATTCGATTCGGTCGGCGAACGCGACGCATGTCATGACAACTGCTTTTGTGGCTGCTGGCAAACAGTTCGGGAGTGCCGGACGGTCTGTGGGTGGGTCGATCGGCGTCACCCCAGGTAAGGTCGGCCCGATAACGGGGCGGTGACCGAATCGTCTCGACCCGGTTGCGTGCCCGCGACCGGGTGGTCCGAAGGGATTCATGTGGACGCGGTGCTCGGCTTGTCGATGACGCCAACCTCGCTCGGCGTGGTCGTCGTCGACGGTGACGACACGGCCGTCGGCGCGGGTCGGGAGTCGTTCGAGGTCCGGGTGGACGGGTCCGATGTGCGCGCCGCGACCGAGCAGGCCACCGCTGCCGTCGGCGCGATTGCCGCCGCACGCGGCCAGCGGCTCAAGTCCATCGGTGTGACCTGGAGCGATGACGCCGACGCCGAGGCGTCGGTGCTGCTGGCGTCCCTGAGTCGATCCGGCTTCGGCAATGTCGTGCCCATCCGGTTGCCCGAGGCCACCGAGGCGCTGGCCCGCGGCATGGCCGATGTGATCGGTTATCAGACGTCCGCGGTCTGCGTCATCGAACCGGACGCCGCCATCGCGTTGATCGTCAACACCGGCGACGGTGCCGTCCAGACCGCGGTCAATCACGGTATCGACAGCGACGAGAGTCTGATCGGCTGGCTCAGCACGGTGTTCACCCGGGCCGACTGGCAGCCCGAGGCGCTGGTGGTGGTCGGGTCCGCCGGTGGGTTCGACGCGGTGCTGCCGCGGCTCGAAGAGGCGCTGTCGGTGCCGGTGTTCGCACCCGCCGAGGCGCCGCTGGCGCTGGCGCGCGGTGCCGCACTGGCGTCCTCCACGAGTATCGATCTGCCGTTCAGCCTGGATCTGCCCACCGAGGGCCGCAGTGGCCGGCATGCCGCCAAGGAACCCGCGTTCAACTCGTCACGGGTGCTGACCGGGCTCCTGATCGCCGGGGTCGTCACCTTCGTGGTGTCCGCGTCGGTGGCCGTCGCCGTCGAGACCTCGCCGCAGCGCGAGACCGCCGCACCCGAGCCGGCCGCGCTCGTCGAGGACGCGCCCGCGGTGCCGGTCCGCAAGACCGCGCCCTCGCCCGCCGCGCCGATCGGTGAGGTGCGCTCTCCGCTGGCCGAGGCGCTCACGCCACCGGTGGAGTTCGTGCCCGTGGTGCCGCAGGCGCCCGTCGAATCCGTGCCGCAGGCGCCCGTCGAACCCGTACCGCAGGCTCCGGTGCAGGAGGTCAACACCGTCTACGAGCCGGCGCCGATCCAGGCTCCGTTGCCCGAGCCCGCGCTGGCCCCGGCGCCCGTACCCCCGGTGGCGGCGCCGCCGGTCGCGGTCCCGCCGCCGGTGCCGCCCGTCGGCACGCCGCCGCAGGTCTACGAGGCACCCAAGAAGCCGTTGTTGCAGCGAATCAGGGACCGGCTGCGGATCGGCGGCCCCGAGCAACCCCCGGGGCAGATCATCGTCAGCCCGCCCCAGGGCTGAATTCCGCACACGCGTGCATACGCTGGCTAACGTTGCCGGCACCCGAAGCGATCTAGCATGTAGTCGTTGACGTCGGGACCGGATTGTCCGGAATACAGGGGAGGTTCGGCAGCGTGCGCAGAACAATTCGGGATGTGCTGGCCGTCGTGGGTATCGCCGCCGTTTCGCTGGCGTCGTCGACGACCGCTGGGGTGGCTGCCGTCAGTACCCCGGCGTCTGCGGTCGCCGTGTCACCGGCGCCTGGCGAAGTCGTCGGTGTGGCCATGCCGGTCACGGTGTCCTTCGGCGAACCGGTTATCGAGCGGTCCCGCGCACAGCAGGGCATCGCCTTCTCGGCGCCGGTGGACGGCGCCTTCGAATGGCTGAATGCCTCGACGGTGCGCTTCACCCCGGACGGGTACTGGCCCGCACACTCGACCATCTCGGTCGAGGCGCTCGGATTCAAGACGTCGTTCCAGACCGGCGCGGTGGTGCTCGGGGTGGCCGATATCGACGCGCACACCTTCACCGTCAGCATCGACGGTGAACTCGCCCGTGAGATGCCCGCGTCGATGGGCAAGGCCGGATTCGCCACGCCGGTGGGCAATTTCACCGCGCTGGAGAAGCAGAGCGTGGTCATCATGGACTCGCGCACCATCGGCATCCCGCTGGACGACCCGGAGGGTTACAAGCTGACCGTGTACGACGGTGTCCGGGTCACCTGGGGCGGGGTGTACGTACACGGTGCGCCGTGGTCGGTCGGTTCGCAGGGGTATGCGAACGTCAGCCACGGGTGCATCAACCTGAGCCCCGACAATGCCGATTGGTACTACAACAACGTCAGCATCGGTGACCCGATCGTGGTGCAGGCCTAGGGCTTTCATGCATCGGCGTGCAGGTTACGCGCCGTCGGTGAGGATTCGACGGAGGTCGGGTCCGGATAGGTGCCCAGCACCCGGTCGGCTGTGCCGCTGCTGGTCACGGTGAACCAGTAGTGCTCGTTCTTGAAGTGGTGTTGCCGGTGGTTGCGCCAGATCGACCGGTAGAGCGCGGTTTTCGGCTTGTAGTCGGTGTGGATCAGGTAGTGGCACCATTCGTAGCCCAGGCCGAGGACGGCCAGGAAGGTCAGGAACGTCAGCCCGCGGCCGAGGCTGGGGAACGCCCATAGTGCGATGGCGATCGCCAGCGGTAGCACCCACAGCAGCGACTGCCAGGGAATGAAGACCAGCGGCAGATCCCGCGGCTGCACATGATGTTCGCGGTGCTTGCGGGACAGCAGTGGATCGAGTCGGATGCCGGCGATCCGGCGGGGGCGCCAGTGCAGGATCAGCACGTGGATCAGCCACTCGGCGAATGGAAATACCGCCAGCATCAGTATCGGTACCAGCGCGTCGGTGAGCTGCCAATCCCCGACGGCGATCCGGGCGGCCAGCGCCGCCGCGACCGTGCCGGCCAGCATCCACGGAGTCGGGTGACGCAAGAACTCCCGGCTCATGTCGGCCAGTGTGCCGGGGCGGCGGCTGCTCATTTCTGGTCCTCCAATGCGGTCAACGCCGCCAGCAGTGCAGTGGTGGCGGGTTCCAGCAGATCGTGGGCTGCCCGGGCGGCGCGGTCGGCGTCACCGGCCGCCACGGCGTCGGCGATGTCGCGGTAGGCGTCCGGGCGGCCGACCTCGGCGGCCATCATCACCGCCAGGGCAGGTAGCGCCGGCTCGTAGGTGGCGCGCAGGGTGTTGTACATCAGCCGGAAGGCGATCGAGTCGGCACCGTCGACCAGGTGATCCCAGAAATCGAGTGCGTGGCGCTGTCGTTCGATGGGATCAGTTTCGGCGCGCAGGGTTTCGATGGTGGCGTCGAGCAGAACGGGCAGGTCATCGCCGCGACGCTGCGCGGCAAGCTCGGCGACCTTGGGGCCGTTGTGCAGTCGGGTCTCCAGGATGGAGCGCACCACGGCGGTGTCGACTTCGCCATTTTGGACGAGTAGCCGGGGGAGCAGGTCCAGCCCGGCATGCCTGCGGAAGTCGCGCACGGTGGTGGTGTCGCCCTGGCGGATCTCGACAAGACCGATCGCGGTGAGCCGTTTGAGTGCCTCGCGGATGGCGGGACGGGAGACGCCGAGCACCTCGGCGAGGCGGCGCTCGCTGGGCAGTGGGTCGCCGGGTTGCATCGCGCCGCTGAGGACCTCGCCGACGATCTGCTCGAAGACGTCCTCGGGGACCGAGCGGCGGTTGACCGGTTGGAGCGCCATGGGTCCGAGCATGGCACCGGAACAGGAAGAGGTCAAGTGGTCAGACCAGTAGATCGCACGACGTTTATCCCGCCGTCGCCGGCGTGGAATCCGTTGCCCACTTGACCGGCCTAAATTACCGAGATGATCTAACTTATCTATCTACATAGAGTTTCTATGTATGAGCCGCGGCGTCGCGGATCGGTTCTTGCAGCGTCGAATTGGGCGTGGGAGAGCAAGAGGGGTCAGTGGCTCGCGCAAGATAAAGCTGCATACTTTGTGCCCGACTGGGACCGTCGGGTGGGTGCGCCGTACCGGAAAGAAAAAACCAATATGAATAGGTATCTCTTCGCAGGTTTGACGGGTGTCACGTTGTCTGTCGGATTCGTTGGGCTGGTGCCCGCCGCAACGGCCGCACCGTCGGGAGCATCGTCGGCCGTCGATACGGTCAAGGAGCTTCGTGCGCAGGGCTACAACGTTGTGGTCAGCGGTACCCGCAACGGGCCGTTGACGAATTGCTCTGTGGATGCCGTGCGTGGACAGGTGGACCACGGACCGTTAGGCACTGTCTACGTGGATCTTTCGTGCCCTGCGGAGTACACATCCTGACGCGGAAGGGCGTAGCGCAGGGTCGGTCAGTTCGAGTTGGACGCCCCCAAGTTGTCGACGACGTAGTCGGCTGCTTGGTCGGTGAGTCCCCGTGCGATGTAGGCGCCGTGGGCGCCGTGGTCATGACCGGTGGGGGAGCACACGGGATCCTCCGACAGGCACTCGTCCAGTGTTCGATCGGCATAGCGTGAGCCGACTGTGATCGGGGGCGCGCCGTTGTGGATCATCTGGAGAAAGCCGCTGGACGGTTTGCCGAAAAGGGCAACCGCCGCGACGCGGTCGGCCACTTCGGCGGGTAGTGGCCCGGTGATGCCAGGTGGCAATGAATATCCCTCGGGGACGGAATCCATGGTCAGGTACGCCGCGACGGCGGCTCCCTGCGAGTAGCCACCCACGACCAATTCGGTGTCGGGGCAGGTGGCCGCGGTCGACAGCACCTTGTTTCTGGCATCGATGACGCCGTCGGCTGCAGTGGCGAAGTCGAGTGAAGCCGGATAGTTGACCGCATAGATGTCGACAGTCCTGCCTGCTGCCCGTTGTTGGACGGCATCGGAGAAGGCCTGTCCGGTGGATCCGACGCCGGGGGCTTCGAATGTGCCTCGGGCGAAAATCAATTGGACGTCAGGGCAGGGCTCGGCGGCTGCCGGGCTGGCGGCCCCGAAGCCGGCAGCGCCGAGAACGAGTCCGGCAGTGCACAGCATGGATTTGCCGAACCTGATTTTGGGTTGCCTTGCCATCGTGATCTCAGCTCTTTTCTGTCTGCGCAACTACTGGCCGCACGTGCCGATGACCAGAAGTGCGAACGTGCACATCGTTGCTGAGTCAATCAAAAAACTTCTAGATGCACTAACTGATGTGAGCGGCGTCGCAACTGGCTCGTTAGGTGAGTAACGATCAGTGGCGTAAGGTTCCCGACGAGCTGCAGGCGGAACTTGAGTTCCGTCTGTCGGGTGCAGGGGACAACGGTCCGTCGCGTGGTTCTGGTTGAGGAGATTCGGTGCTCCGGTTGTTGAAGAGGGCCTGGCTTCCGGTGACCTTGGTGGTCGTCGTGGTGTTTGGGTGCCTGTGTGATCGTTCGGATCCGTGATTCGGCGAACGTCCCGGCGGCCGGGTGGTCACAGCAGCGGAACTGGTGTTCGCGTTCACGATGGCCTCGATGATCGTCAGCGATCTGCGGGTGGTCGGCCAGTTGGGTATGACCATCGGCATCGGTTTGATCGTCGACACCCTGATCGTGCGTGCCTTCATGACCCCATCGATCGCCGCGAAGCTCGGGCGCTGGTTCTGGTGGCCGCTGAACACCTACAAGATCACCCACCCCCCGAAGCCTCCGGCCGGACCGGAGCCCGAGGAACCGCAGACCGCACCGATACGGCAACCGACAGCGTGAGACAGGGGAAGGGGGCCGATGAAAAGATCGACAGCAACAGGCGTTCTCGGGGCAATGGTTGTGATCGGAGTGGTGTGTGCCGCCCCGGCGCAGGCCGATGTCGACACCGATTTCGCGAGAACGCTGCACGGATACGGTATCTACGGTCCGCGCGACTACAACGCGTGGCTGGGCAAGCTCAGCTGCAAACGGCTCAGCGTCGGACTCGACGCCGACGCCGGCCAGTCAGCGGTGTTCCTGTCCAATAATCTTGCCCGCACGACCAACACCGAGCAGGTGTGGCAGTTCCTGGGCGCGCCGATTTCGGTGTACTGCCCGCAATACCAGACGGCGTTGACCGCTTTCTCAGGAGCACACGCATGAACGTCCATTCGCTGAGGTGGAGTGTGCGGGCACTGCTGATGATCACCGCTGCCGCGGCAGCCGCGGGCCTGCTGGCCGCCCCGCAAGCGTCCGCTGATGCCACCGATGACTACCCGATCCCGCACCGGCAGATCGAAACAGCCTGTGACGCCGAGCAATATCTGGCGGCGGTGCGTGATACCAGCCCGATCTACTTCGAGCGCTACATCATCGACAAGAGCAACCGGCCACCCGATGTCCAACAGATGGCTGTCGACCGGATCCACTGGTTCTACGCCCTGGACGCGGCAGGGCGGCGCCAGTATTCGGAAGACACCGCCACCAACATCTACCACGAACAGGTCGCGACCCGGTGGGGCAACTGGGCCAAGGTGTTCTTCAACAACAAGGGCGTCGTCGCCAAGGCCACCGACGTGTGCGCCGGGTACCCGCGCGCCGGCATATCGGTGTGGAACCGGCCGGTCCCCAGATAGCCGTGGACGACAGCACAGACGTACCGCACCCGCAGGACGTCATCGACACCGACGCTTTGGCGGGTCGGATGCTGGCAGCGCTGATGACGATGTATGTCCGGGCGCGGGGGACCGTCATGGCCGAAATCGGGACCGGGTAGCTCAGCGGTGCGCAATTCGCCGTCATGCATCGGCTCGCCCAGTCCGACGGTATGCGCATCACCGATCTGTCGGACGCAGAGAACGTTGCGGTGCCGACCATCTCGGTCGCCGTGCGTCGGTTGACCAGACAGGGCCTCGTCGAACGATGGTCGACCGGTGGTGACCAACGGTCCTGGCCGGTGCGGTTGACCGCCCGCGGCCGAGCGACACTGGCGGCATCGAGGGCGGTCAAGCACCGCATCATCTTCGAACGCCTCATGGTGATGACCGACAATGATCGGCAGGCCCTCGGCGACATCGCCCGCGTCCTCGGTCACCTGGTCGACGGCACCCAGACCGAGTCGCAGCGCTGAGACACCCCCGCGATCTGTAACATTGGGTGTCACCAATGACCGATCCAGAACCCAAGCTGCGGCAACGAACCCAGGGACGCCTCGACCGTTCGCGTGATCCAGCGATCCTCAACGCCGCACTCGCTGCATTGGCCGAGCACGGCTACAACAACACCAATATGAACGATATCGCCGCCCGCGCCGGTGTCGGCAAGGCGGCGATCTACCGCCGATGGTCCTCGAAAGCGGCACTGATCACCGACACCCTGCTCTACTGGCGTCCCGATCTGCTGACCGACGACATCCCCGACACCGGCAGCCTCGCCGGCGACCTCGACGCCATCGTCGAACGCGCCGCCCGCAACGACGACCAACTCATCTCCAACGACCTCGTGCTCCGGGTCGCGCTGGAATCGGCCCACGACCCGGAACTCGCCTCCGCGCTCGATGACCTGATGCTGCTCCGCGGACGCCGCGTGATGGCGGCGATCCTGCAGCAGGCCGTCGATCGCGGCGAGATCGCCGACCGGGACTGGACCTTGGTCGCCGACGCCCTCACCGCCATGGGACTGCTGCGCGTGGTCAGCGGCCACAGCCTCGACGCCGCATACCTACGCCAAGTCGTCGACAGCATCGTGCTGCCCGCGGTGCGCGCTTGACGTCGTCGGATGTTCTCGGCGTAAGCGTGCGGCTGCGGTCAACGCATCGTCATAAGGAGAATCTACCGAGTCTGCTCACGCCGTGACGGCACGATTCCGACCCGGAATGCGCAGGGCGGAAACGACATTGGTGTTCAGTACGTAGCTCGTCGGTCTGGGGCCCGAGCGGTCAGTCCGTGGCGCTCGGTTCGAAGTCGATATCTTGGCCGCTGTCGGCGGCCAGCAATACCGACATCGGGACATCTTCACCCACCAGCCCTGCTGTGAGGACCGTGCGGGCCTCGGCCTCGACGGAGTGATGGTGCCGAGTGGCGCGCACCTGCAGAGCTGCCGTGGTTCCGTCAGGAGGATTTCGGATCACGATCTGCTCCATCTGGGCACGATAACGCCATGAGGTCCGCGCTTTGGCGGACGTGCGCTCAAGTTGCCTGCCGAAACTCCACATCGCAACGAATCAAAATTTGCTGTAAAACGAATGCTATGTAGAGAACAGTGTTGTAGGGCACATATAGTGCCGCTTGGCAGATTGCCAAAACTGTCGTACCGTTACTAACGTATCCGTCAAATAAGCGGCGGTGACGACACAGGAAGAGTTCTCATGGCGATCTCGGCGACCCGTTCCCTGGCTGTATTGGTGGCCGCGGCAGCCCTGCTGACCACCGGCTGTGAAGGCAGCCGGGCCGATGCGTCGGTCGACGTGCCGGATCTGTGGCCGACGGACAAGGTCGAGTTACTGGTCGGCTACGCCGCCGGCGGTTCCAGCGATGTGATCGGCCGGGCCGTGGCCAAGGGGCTCAGCGCGGGCCTCGACGCCCCGGTGCGGGTCGCCAATCGCGCGGGCGGCAACGGTGCGGTCGCCGCCGCGCAGGTCGCCGCCGCCCCGTCGGACGGGTCGGTGATTGCCATCCAGAACGCCTCGCTGTACACCCTCACCCCGCTGGCGGTCAGCCCCGACCAGGTCAGCCACATCGACGATGTCGACATCGTCTACGGCATCTCCAGTGAGGACTACGTCCTGGTCGCCAATCCCACCAACGGTTTTCGCACCGTCGACGACCTCAAGCTCGCCGACCACAACATCAGGTACGGCACTTCCGGCGTCGGCACCGGCGCGCACCTGGCGGGCGCACTCCTGATGAAGGATGCCGGTGTCGTGGCCGAGGCGGTGCCCTTCGCCGGGGGAGCGGCGGACCTCGCGGCGGTGCTCGCCGACGAGGTCGACCTCGCGGTCGTCCACGTCGGCGAGGCGATCGAGAACATCCGGTCCGGAAAGCTGACGCCACTGGTGGTGTTCAGCCCGCACCGCATCGGTCACCTACCCGAGGTGCCGACCGCCACCGAATTGGGGTTCGACGTCACCGTGTCGCAGTACCGCTTCCTCACCGCGCCGAAGGGCACCCCGGCGCCGGTGACGAACGCACTCATCTCGGGTCTGAAGGCGACCTTCGCCACCCCGGCCTACGAGCGCTTCAACGAGCACAACAGCCTCACACCGATGGAAATCCCCGCCGATCAGGTGCTGTCACGACTGACCGCGGACACCCGGCGCTACGCCGAGATGGCCGCCGCGGCCGGGATCAACCTGCACGACGTCACCTGAGTCGCAGACTAGTGACTCGGGATGCCGGTGTACTCCGGGTTCGGCGGCACCGACAGCGCAATCCCGATTCGGTTGGTGGCACCGATGAAGGCCGCGATCGAGATCCCTTCCAGGATCAGCTCATCGGTCAATCCGAGCTCGCGTAGCCGGTCCAGATCTGCCGCACCGATGGCCCGCGGATCGTTGTTCACCGCGACCGCCAGATCGGCCAGTGCACGCTCGCGGTCGGTCAGCTCGGCCACCTGGTGGTGATCGATGGCCACCCGCTGCCCGAACGACCAGTCGCCGGCCACCTTGCCCAACTTGTTGGCATGGTTGGAATGGCAGTAGGAGCACCGGTTCTCGCCTGAGACGACCGTCGCGATCACCTCACGCTCACGAGCGGTCAGCCCGCCGCGGCCGTCGGTGCCCAGCAGTGGCAGCAGGTAGCCGTTGAGCCGTTCCAGGTCACCCTCGTTGAGCGAGAGCGCGCGGAACCAGTTCGACGTCAGGCCCTCGTCACGCTGCTGCTTGGCGAAGAAACCCTTCACCGCCACATTGGACAGTTCGTCGAGGGCGGGCACCCGCAGCCGGGAGATGGTGTCCGGGGTCAGCGAGGTCGGGGCGTCAGCGGTCGCAGTCATGTCCGCCACCATCCCGGCCGACCGGCGCATCGACAACGGTTTTACGCCGCGCGACGGAAACAATTGTCAGCGTAGGGCTTCGGCGGTCGCGTCGTCGGCGGGCAGGAAGGCCTCGATGCTCAGCTCGGCCGCGGTGAGATCCAGGGCGGTGCCGAAGGTGGTGACGGTGCTCAGGAACCTCAACACCTGCCCGCCGGCGCCCTCCAACTCCAGGGGCACGACGACCCCACCCAGGTCGGTGGTCTCGGACTGCCCGCCCGGGTAGGACTCGATCTCGGCGAGCAGTGCCGCCGACTCGGCCGATCCGCTGGTGGCGGTCTCACGTCGCAACCGGCCGATCACGTGGTGGCGCCATTGGGCCAGATTCCGGATCCGCGGCGCCAGGCCGTCGGGATGCAGCGAGATGCGCAGCGCATTCGGCCGTTCCACCAGGTGCGCCGTGACGCCTTCCAGCAGGATGGCCGCACCGGCGTTGACCTGCAACACATTCCAGCTACGATCCACCGCCAGACACGGAAACGGGTTGTAGGCATCCAGCACCCGCTCCACTCCGGTGCGCACCGCGGCCATACCGGGATCGTCGAGCCCACGTTCGGAGTATGCCGGGGCCAGTCCGGCCGCGAGCAGCAGCTGATTCTGCTCACGGGCAGGAACCTCGAGCGCCTGTGCCAACCGCAGCACCATCGCCCGACTCGGCGCCGACCGGCCGGTCTCGATGAAGCTCACATGGCGGGCGGATACATCGGCCTCCAGTGCGAGGTCGAGCTGGCTGAGCCGGCGCCGCTGACGCCACGATTTCATCAGCGAACCGAACGGCGGACTCTGCAGCTGGGCACCGGTCATAGGGCAAGTCTCGGCCAGATCCGGGTGCTGCACCATTACCTCACGCGTAATTGTGTCGCCTACCGCGCGCGACGATCGTGGTGGGCATGACAACTACAGCACTACCCGCATCGGCCATTCCGCGGTGGTTAAGGCTCGTGCTGCGCTGTGACCGCGCCGGATCCTCCTGGTACATCGGCACCGGGTTCTTCTTCGCCCCGGTGCTGGCGATCCTGTCGCCATGGCCGACGGTCACCGCCGTGCTGTGGGCGCTGATCGCGCTGGCCGGGCTGTGGCTCGGGCTGCTCGGCATCGCGATGGCGACCGGCCTGGCGCTGGTGCTGCGCCAGGGCGGCGAGATCGACGAGGACTACTGGAGGTCCATCCTGGACTACCGCGGCGCCGGAGATGTCACTGCTTCGCCGCGCCCAGGTAGTCGACCTGCCAGTGTTTGATGCCGTTGAGCCAGCCCGAGCGCAGCCGCTCGGGCTGGGCCAGTGAGGCGATATCGGGCATCGCATCGGCGATCGCGTTGAACATCAGGTCGATCGTCATCCGGGCGAGGTTGGTGCCGATGCAGTAGTGCGCGCCGGTGCCACCGAATCCGACATGCGGATTGGGGTCACGCAGGATGTTGAACGTGTACGGGTCCTCGAACACGTCCTCGTCGAAATTGGCTGCGCGGTACATCATCACGACGCGCTGGCCCTTCTTGATCGGTACCCCGGACAGTTCGGTGTCCTCCAGCGCGGTGCGCTGGAATGACGTCACCGGGGTGGCCCACCGGACGATCTCGTCGGCGGCCGTCGCAGGCCGCTCCCGCTTGAACAGCTCCCACTGGTCCGGGAAATCGGTGAAGGCCATCATGCCCTGGGTGATGGAGTTGCGGGTCGTCTCGTTGCCGGCCACCGCCAGCAGCACCACGAAGAAACCGAGCTCGTCATCGGAGAGCTTGTGGCCCTCGACATCGGCCTGCACCAGCTTGGTGACCAGATCCTCGCCGGGGGTGTCGGCGCGTTCGGCGGCCAGTTTCATGCCGTAGGTGATCAGTTCGACCGAGGCACTGATGGCGTCGTTGTCGGCGAACTCGGGATCCATATCGCCGACCATCTGGTTCGACCAGTGGAAGAGCTTCATCCGGTCCTCTTGCGGCACACCCATCAGACCGGCGATGGCCTGCAGTGGCAGCTCGCACGAGACCTGCTCGACAAAATCGCCGGACCCCTCGGCCGCGGCCTTGACCGCGATCTGGCGGGCGCGTTCGGCGAGGTCGGCGCGCAGCAGTTCGATCGCGCGCGGGGTGAACGCCCGGGAGATGATCTTGCGTAGATGGGTGTGGTGCGGGGCGTCCATGTTCAGCAGCACGAACTTGCCGGTGTCGATCTGGGCCTGCACCGTGCCGTCGGCGTACCGGGGGAGTGCGGTCTTTTCCAGGCTGGAGAAGACGTCGCTGCGCCGCGACACCTCCTTGACGTCGTGGTGCTTGGTGACGACCCAGTAGCCACCGTCACCGAAGCCGCCCTTGTCCGCGGGTTGTTCGTTCCACCAGATGGGCGCGACGCGGCGCATCTCGGCGAACTCCTCGACCGGCAGGCGGTGGGCGTAGATATCGGGATCGGTGAAATCGAAACCGGCGGGCAGGTTCGGCTTCGGGTTGGCGGAGGTGGCGGTCATGACGTCGGTGACTCCTCACGACGATGTGCTCTAGTGGCCTGATCCATTGCTACACCACCGCCCCACCTGGGTGGAGCCGCTTTGCACAAACTCGCGCGATCTGCCCAATGGAACCTGTTCTCGCCGATTCGGCGCCCAGGAATGTAACAAGAAGACGGCCGACGGAGATCTATCTGTCGATACCATCAGTCCCTGGAGTCACAGCGAGAGGCAGCACGATGACGGTCGACATCCGACGGCTTCTGACCACGACGGGCTGGTTCGCAGCGGGCGTGATCGTCGCCTTCAGCGCCCCGGCGACGGCACTGGCCGCACCCGAACCTGCCCCGCCGGTGCTACCCGTCCCCGACCCCGTCGTGCCGGCCCCACCGGCCCCGGACGTCGCCGTCGTCGCCGCCCCCGCGGAGGGCACACCACACCTGGCGAGCCCCGACGCGCTGCCGGTCGGCACCACCATGGATCCCGCGCTCGCCGGACGCGACCCGTCACCGCACACGAGCTACCTGCGCGACCTCTGGCAGGCCGTCCAGAGCCGGGAGATCAGCGGTAAAGAGGCCGTCATCCTCGGGCTGTCCCAGCGCAATATCAACACCCCGATCCCGCAGCAGGCGCCCGGGCCCAACGTGCCGATCCAGTACCCGCAGAACCCCGTGCCGGTCCCTGCGCCGCTGCCGCCGGCGCCCGCCGTGCCAGCCCCGCCGGCCCCCGCGCCGCTGCCGTAGCTAAACGCGTTCCACCCGCGCGGGCACATGCTTGTGCCACGGCGTTCCCGCATAGGCATCGCGCCAGTGTGAGGCCGTCAGTTCGTTGGGCGCGACCCCCGGAACCACCAGCGCACCGTCGTCCTCGACATGGTCGACACCGAACCCGTTGGGCAGCGAGATGTGTCCGGGCTGCATGACATCGCTGATCTCGACACATGCCTGCGCGGTCCCGGTCGCCGTGGTGATCCGCACCCGGTCGCCGGCAGTCACGCCCGCGGTGGCGGCATCTTCGACGCTGATCCGCAGCGCACCGTCGGGATCACGCTTACGCCAGGACGGATCGCGCAGGATGTCGTTGGCGGTATAGGCGCGCCGCTCCCCGGCTGAGAGCACCAGCGGGTACTCGGCACTGGTCAGCTCCCACGGCACATCGGTCAACGCGGCGGTGTCGGCGAGCATCTCGGGGATCGCCAGCGCGATCTTGTGGTCGTCGTGAGTGATCAACAAGAAGTCGTCGGCGTACTCGTGTTCGGTGAACGTCACACCCGACCGGCCGTCCAGGATCGCCCGGAACAGCGCATTGCCGTCGGCATGACCGGCCCGGCGCACCGCATCCGGATAGCCCATCGCGGTCTTCTGCGCCAGGCCCCACAGTGCGGCTGCGCCGGCCAACCCTTCGGGCAGCGTCGGGCCCAGCGTTTCGTACAGCACGTACGGAAGCACCCGTCCCAGTGCGGGATTGGTGCTCACCGCGGTGAGGAACGCGACCGTGTAGGCATCCAGGCCGTCGCGGGCCGCGACCCGCAGCGGATGCAGATCCCGCTCGCTCACCACCTCGAGCGCGCGGACCAGGCGGGCCCAGATCTCGGGTTCGGCCAACGTGCCGGGCAGCGGTTCGAGCACCCGGTGACGCAGGTGGAAGGTGTTGTGCGGGAACTCCAGGTTGAAGAACGTCGCCTCGGGCTTCTCGAACTGGCTGGCGGCCGGCAACACATAGTGCGCCAGTCGGGCGGTCTCGGTCATCGCCACATCGACGACCACCAGCAGCTCCAGCGATCCCAGCGCCTCGCGGACCCGCGCGGAATCGGCGACCGAATGCGCGGGGTTGCTGCTCTCGACGATCATCGCCCGTTGACGATCGGGGTGATCGGTGAGGATCTCGTCGGGAACCACGTTCGACGGGATCAGACCCGCGATGATCGGGGCGCCGGTGACCGGCGTGCGACCGACCCCACTCGCGCTGAACAGCGGCGCGAACGACGAATGCAGATGCTGTGCACCACGTTTGGCGAAGTTACCGGTGAGGATCCAGAGCATCTTGTTCAGATACGAGCACAGCGTGCTGTTGGGTGCCTGCTGAATGCCGAGGTCCTCGAACACCGAGACGCTGCCCGACGCCGCGATCCGGCGGGCGGCCGCGCGGATCAGCGACTCGTCGACACCGCACCGTTGCGCGTAGTCGCCGACCGGAACCGAGGCCAGCACCGCGCGCACCTGCTCGACCCCGGTGACATGCGCGGCCAGGAACTCCTCATCACAGAGGTCCTCCTGGACCAGCACGGCGGCCAGCGCGGCCAGACACCACGCGTCGGTTCCCGGCTTCACCCGTAGGTGGAAATCGGCCAGCTTGGCGGTATCGGTGCGCACGGGGTCGATCACGATCATGGACCGCGCCGGGTCCTTGGCGATCTCGTTGAGCACCGTGCGGGCGCGCGGGAAGCTCTGCGACATCCACGGGTTCTTGCCGACGAACACCGACACCTCGGCGTGCTCGAACTCGCCGCGGGTGTGGCCGCCGTACAGCTGGGCGTCGACCCAGAACTCACCGGTCTTCTCCTGCGCCAGCGCATTCGAGCGGTAGCGCGATCCGATCGCCTTGAGGAACGCGCCGCTGTACGCGCCGCCGAGATGGTTGCCCTGACCGCCGCCGCCGTAATAGAAGATCTTGTCGCCGCCGTACACGTCGCGGATCGCCATGAACTTCTCGGCGATCTCGGAAATCGCGGTGTCCCAGTCGATCTCCTCGTAGCTGCCGTCGGGACGGCGGCGCAGCGGCGAGGTCAGCCGGTTGCGGTTGTTCTGGTAGTGGTCCAACCGCAGCGCCTTGTTGCAGGTGTACCCCTGCGACGCCGGGTGTTCCTTGTCGCCGCGGATCTTGGTCAGTCGGCGGTCGTCGGTTTGCACCACGATGCCGCAGTTGCACTCACAGAGGATGCACGCGGTGGGGTGCCATGTCGCAGTGTCGGTCACGGTCCGGGTTCCTTTCGTTCGGCGGCCACGAGGGTGCGTAGCTGCCGGTGGATGAGATCCAGGGGTGCGGTGCTGCCGGTAGTGCGGCAGACCAGGATGGCGCCTTCGACGGCGGTGGTGACCAGCATCGCGAGTTCGGCCGCCCGCTCGGTGCCGACACCGTCGGCAAGCAGGCGCTGCTCGATGAGCCCGATCCAGCGGGTGAAGGCGGCCCCGGCGCGCTCGGTGATCTGCGGGTTGTCGGCCTCCACGGCGACGGCCACCACCGGGCAGCCGGCCCGGTAGCCGGTGTCGGTGAGCCGCGTGCGGAAGCCGTCGACGATCACATCGAGTGCGGCGACTGCGTTCGGCGCGGCAGCCAGCAGCCCGGCGATCACCTCACCGGCGAAGTCGACTGCCTCGCAGAGCAATTGGGTGCGGCCGCCGGGGAAGTAGTGGTAAGCCGAGCCACGCGGTGCCCCGCTGTGTTCCAGCACATCGGAGATCGCCGTCGAATGGGCGCCGCGCTCCCGGATCAGCAGGGCGGCGGAGGCGACCATGCGATCGCGATGGTTGGGCATGCTGCTCCTCCCGCGGAATTATGTAGAGCAGCATACATAGCGCGTCGGTCGACCGAAAGCACGAATCCCGCCGGTCCGGGAGAACGGAGGCCGGCGGGATTCGCGGGTAAGGGACGAGGAGGGTTACCCCGGCTATCCGGCGGCTGCCTCGTTCAAGGTGTTCAGCGTGCTGGTGGCATCCAGATATTCCTGGGCCCAGCGCTCGATCACCGCGGAGGTCTTCTCGACCTTGGCGAATTGGCCGACGACCTGACCGACCGGGTTGAACGCGACGTCGACGGACTCATTGGGGTACTTGTGTGTCGCGGCGACCGCCATCCCGGACACCATGTACTGCAACGGCATGCCCAGCGGGGACGGGTTCTGCGGGTTCTCCCAGGCCTCGGTCCAGTCGTTGCGCAACATGCGGGCCGGCTTACCGGTGAAGGACCGACTGCGCACGGTGTCCTTGCTGGTGGCCTTGGCATAGGCGGCGTGCTGCTGCTCGGTGTGCTCGGACTCCTCGACCATGACCCACTGCGATCCGGTCCAGGCGCCCTGGGCACCCAGGGCCAGCGCCGCGGCGATCTGCTGGCCGCTGCCGATACCGCCGGCGGCCAGCACCGGAACGGGCGCGACCTCCTTGACCACCTGCGGCCACAGCACGATCGAGCCGATCTCACCGCTGTGCCCGCCGGCCTCGCCGCCCTGGGCGATGATGATGTCGACACCGGCGTCGGCATGCTTGCGCGCCTGCGACGGCGAACCGCACAGCGCGGCGACCTTGCGGCCCTCGGCGTGGATGTGGTCGATCATGTCCTTCGGCGGGGTGCCCAGTGCATTCGCGATCAGCGTCATCTTGGGGTGCTTCAGCGCGATCTCGACCTGCGGGGTCGCCGTCGCCTCGGTCCAGCCCAGCAGCTGCAGGGCATCGTCATCGCTGTGCTCGACCGGCACACCGTGATCAGCCAGCAGCTTCTTGGCGAAGTCGATGTGCTCCTGCGGCACCAGATCGTTGAGCGTCTTCTTCAGCACCTCGGGGTCCATGTCCGCGGCGTCCATGCCCTCGTACTTGTTCGGGATCACGATGTCGACGCCGTAGGTGTGATCGCCGATGTTCTCGTCGATCCAGTTGAGCTCGATCTCGAGCTGTTCGGGACTGAAGCCCACGGCGCCGAGCACGCCGAACCCGCCGGCCTTGCTGACGGCCACCACGACATCGCGGCAGTGAGTGAAGGCGAAGATCGGGACGTCGATCCCGAGCTCGTCGCAGAGGGGAGTGTGCACGTGCGGCTCCTTGTTGGGCGATCGGTAATCGCAAGACTGAAACGTGTTCTAGTTTATTATCACAGGCCCTTGTGGCGACAGGGCGGTCCGGACAAAATCTGAGGCGACGCACTCGACACCGTGCGAGAATTAGATTTCCGGTTTGTGGAAGTCGTATTAACAGCTGCATTATCCGACAACCGCGTCGTCCGAGAATCAAGGGGAGAGTGTCGACCATGAAGGACTGGCTGGCGAACTCTCTGGTGCTGGTCTCGGATTACCGGGTGCCCGACCCGGGCAAGGTGTGGCCGATGCTGCAACGCCGCGCCGAGGCCCTGGCCCAGATGGGGGTGCACCACGTACTGGTCTACACCTCGACCACCGATTCGGAGCGGGTTCTGGTGATCCTGGGCATTCGCGCCCACGAACCCGTCCGGGATCTGCTGCGGTCGCGGGTGTTCTTCGACTGGTTCGACGCCGTCGGCGTCGTCGACCTGCCCGCGGTGTTCGCCGGTCAACTGGTCGACCGCATCGACTTCGACGAAGACACGCACCCGGCGCCGCCGGTGATGGTCTCGATGGTCACCCCGGTGGCCGATGTGGACGACCTCAACACCCGGGTTCGCGCTGCGGCCAAGGCGTTTCATGCTTCCGGAGTTCAGCGGTTCTGGAGTTTCCGGGCGTTCGACGACCCGCAGGAGGTGCTGATCCTGCAGCAGATCGACGACGAACGGAGTGCGCGACGGTGGCTGCACGATTCCGACGACGCCGCCGAATGGTTGACCGAGGCCGGCGTGGGTGCCTATCCGCCAGTCTTCATCGGCCAATTCCAGCAGATGATGACCATCGAGCCACGCTGATGTTCGTATGCCTCTGCGAAGGCATCACCAGCCACCAGGTCATCGACGCGGTGGACGGCGGTGCCTGCACCACCAATCAGGTCGCCGCGGCCTGCGGGGCCGGAGTGGACTGCGGACGCTGCCGACGCACCGTGCGCGCCATCATCGAATCCCGGAGCGTGGGGCGCGGGACCACCAGCGGCGCTCCTCACCGGAATTGACCCGCAGGATCGGCCAGCCGTTGCGGGCGGCCGCCGCGGCCAGCCCGGGCCGCGGGTTCACCGCGTGCGGGTGCCCGACGGCGTCGAGCACCGGCAGGTCCTCGGTGCCGTCGGCGTAGCAGAAGCTCTCGCTCAGGTCGATACCGCGCTGGGCGCTGAAGTCGATGACGGCGCGGGCCTTGTTGCGGCCCCAGATGATCGGCCGCGCGATATGTCCGGTCAGCCGGTCGCCGTCGGTGACCTCGAAGTGGTTGCACAGCAGATGTTCGATGCCGAGATGCTCGGCCACCGGCCGGGCGTGCATGGTCAACGCCGACGAACTGAGCGCCACGGTGTGGCCGCGCTCCTGATGGGCGGCCACCACCGCGGCCATCACCGGGAACAGTCGCGGTGCCACCCGGTCGGCGAACAACTCGTCGCCGAGCGCCTCGAGCTCGGTCAACGACTCGCCGGCCAGATAGCCCGAGGCACGCTCGAGCAGTCGGGCGAACTGCATACGCCCGATCTTGTAGCGGACGCTGGCCTCCAGGATGCCGGTCAGCTCCCCGAACCCGGACTGCCCGTTGCGGATTCGGTGACCCGCGTGCACGGTGGCGGTGAACCCGCGCACCAGGGTGCCGTCCACGTCGAAAAATGCGCCGATATGAGGCCCGGGCGGACTGGCGGCGATGGCGGCGAGCGGGTCGGTCACTCCTCCATTGTGCGGGTGCGGGCTAGCGGGACGCCGGTACCAGTCCCTTGCCGGTGCCCAACGGCAGATCAAGGGTGGTGCGGATACCGGCCGGGGCGGCGATGGCATCGGGGATGGCGTTGACGATGCGGCCCGCGGCGGCCAGGATCGCGGCGTAGTTGTGGTCGCCCCGATCGCTGGTGGGGCAGATATCCACCACGTAGGACGGCTCACCGGTGATCTCCACCCGGTAGGACCCGCCGGGCTGGGCGGGTTGGGTCCAGTCCGGGCGCAGATCCTCGCGGACGCGGGTGATGTGCTCGACGACGATCACCGGCTCGCCGGCGACCATGCCGTTGATCTGGAAGCGCATCGCGGCCACCGTGCCCTTGGCGATGACGCCGGTGGCAACCTCGATATCCTCGGGTGCGGGTTCCAATTCGTAGCTCTCGGTGATCTCCTCGACCTCGACACCCAGGCCGGCGGCGAGCATCCTGATCGCGGTTCCCCAAGCGGCACTGAGGATTCCGGGTAGGAAAAGCATGCCGGGCTGGTCGATCGGATTGCCGAACCCCATGACGATCGACATCACCTCGGTGCCGTCGTAGGTGGCGTAGTCGGCGATCTCCATGGTCTTGATCTGGTCGATACGCTGACAGGTGCTGGCGATCGCGAACGGCACCAGGTCGGTGGCGAACCCCGGATCCACACCGGTGATGAACACGCTCGAATCACCGGCCCGCGCAGCCTGTTCCACCCGGTTGATGGCCTTCTCGGGCATGGCGCCCCACGGGAACTGCAGGCCGCCCGGCGCCGAGCCGACCACGTTGATACCGGCGGCCAGCGCGGCCATCACATCGCGGGTCGCCTCCACCGGTCGGGTGTCACCCATCGCGCAGTACACCAGGCAGTCAGGCTTGGCGGCGAGCGCGGCATCGATGCCCAGCGTGGCGGTCACCCCGGTGACGGTGTCCACCCCGGCCAGTTCGCCGGCGTCCACCCCGACCTTCGCCTCGGTCGACGTGCCGACCGCGACGAGTTCGAACCGGGGGTCGTCGATGAGCTGGATCAGGGCCAGTCGGCCGCAGTTCCCGGTGCCGACGAGCGCCACGCGAATGGCCATACAGATCTCCTTACGGTGTTTGGTCCATTCGCAGTATGCGTGCTCGGACGACGAATTGGAACAGGTTCTAGTTTCTGATGGCCGTGCGGTAGCCTCTGGCCCCATGGGACGCGTCGATGACAAAGTCGTACTGATCAGCGGTGGTGCTCAGGGCATGGGTGCCGCGTACGCCAAGATGCTCGTCGCCGAGGGCGCCAAGGTCGTCATCGGCGACATCCTCGACGAGAAGGGCGAGGCGCTGGCTGCCGAGATCGGGGATGCGGCCCGCTACATCCACCTCGATGTCACCCAGGCCGACCAGTGGGATGCAGCGGTCAACCTGGCCGTCGACACCTACGGCAAGGTCACCACGCTGGTGAACAACGCCGGCATCGTGGCGCTGGGCAAGATCGGCAAGTTCGACATGGACAAGTTCCGCAATGTCATCGATGTCAACCTGATCGGTACGTTCCTGGGCATGCAGGCCGTCGTCGAGCAGATGAAGGCCGCCGGTGGCGGATCGATCATCAACGTGTCGTCCATCGAGGGCCTGCGCGGCGCCCCGATGGTGCATCCCTATGTCGCCTCCAAGTGGGCCGTGCGCGGCCTGGCCAAATCGGCGGCAATCGAGTTGGGCAAGTTCAACATCCGGATCAACTCCGTGCACCCCGGCTTCATCCGCACCCCGATGACCAAGCACTTCCCCGATGACATGGTGACCTCGCCGCTGGGCCGGCCCGGCACCTCCGAGGAGGTGGCGACCTTCATCGTGTTCCTCACCAGCGACGAGTCCTCGTTCTCCACCGGCGCCGAGTTCGTGGTCGACGGTGGTCTGGTCACCGACGTCCCGCACAAGGACTTGTTCTAGAAGCGGCACCGGGCGTCGGCGGCGCGGTCGTGGCAGGGCAGGATGGTGACAGCCCACCACAGGAGGACCAGATGGCAGACGTAACCGAACGGCAGGCGCTCGCCGACTTGACCGCCGACAAGGGATGGGATCGGCGTGTCTCCGATCGGGTCGACATCTACATGCGCGGCACCACCCGGATCCGGGTGATCTGGGCCGGCGATGATGCGCTGACCGGCAGCTCGCGCTACCAGGACGACCTCATGGAGACCTACACCCGCGAACTGGACACGCTCAAGGGCTGGTTGTCACGCTGACGACGGCGCTGAATAGGCTTACGGCATGGGTGTGCGCGCCGGAATCGTGGTGACCGGGACCGAGGTCCTGACGGGGCGGGTCCGTGACCTCAACGGGCCGTGGCTGGCCGACCAGCTGCTGGAACTGGGTGTCGAACTGGCCCACATCACCCAGTGCGGTGACCGGCCCGCCGATCTGCGGGCACAGTTGCAGTTCCTGGCCGGCCAAGGCGTCGATCTGATCATCACCAGCGGCGGGTTGGGGCCGACGGCCGATGATCTGACGGTGGCCACCGTCGCGGAGTTCTGCGATCGCGAGCTGGTGCTCGATGCGGATCTGGAGCAGCGCATCGCCGGCATCCTGCGTCGCCTGACCGCGGGCCGCCAGGGTGTCGACTTCGAGGCCGTGATGGCCGCCAACCGCAAGCAGGCGATGGTGCCGGTGGGCGCACAGATCCTGGATCCGGTGGGCACCGCGCCGGGTGTGGTCGTGCCCGCTGGTATCCCGGGGGCGAGCGGAGCGACGGGGGATGAGCCGGCCAACCCGGTGGTCGTGGTGCTGCCCGGCCCGCCCAGGGAACTGCAACCGATGTGGCCGACCGCGCTGGCCACGCCGGCGGTGCAGCAGGCGATCGCCGGGCGTACCGAATACCTGCAGGACACGGTGCGGATGTTCGGCCTGCCTGAGTCCGGCCTGGCGGAAACCCTGCGGACGGCCGAGATTCGGGTCCCCGGGTTCGATCAGCTGGAGATCACCACCTGTCTGCGCCGCGGTGAACTGGAGATCGTCACCCGCTACGAGCCCGCCGCGGCGGACAGCTACACCGCGCTGGTCGAGGTGCTGCGCGAACACCACCCGCGTGAATTGTTCTCGCTCGACGGAACATTCGTCGACGACCAGGTCGCCACGCTGCTGGCGGGCCGCACCATCGCCACCGCTGAATCCTGCACCGCCGGCCTGCTGGCCGCCCGGCTCGCCGACCGGGCCGGGTCCTCGGCGTATCTGGCCGGCGGCGTCGTGTCCTACTCGAACCAGGCGAAGATCGACCTGCTCGGCGTCAACGAGGCGCTGATCGCCACGCACGGTGCCGTGTCCGAACCGGTCGCCCGCGCGATGGCCGAGGGTGCGCTGCGACGGTTCGGCGCCGATACCGCGGTCGGTATCACCGGTATCGCCGGACCCAGTGGCGGCTCAGAGGAAAAGCCGGTCGGCACAGTGTGCTTCGGGCTGGCGCTGGTCGGCCGTGAGACGCTCGTTCGGACGCTGCGGCTGCCCGGTGACCGCAGCGATGTCCGGGAACGCTCGACCACCGTCGCGATGCACCTGCTCCGGCAGGTTCTGCAGCGATCCTAGGCGAACTCGGCGATCACGCCGGCCGCCAGATTCTCCAACGTCGCATCCGAGGCGCGGTCGTGGGTGAACAACACCACCTGCCCGAACCCCATCGCCTGCCACTGCCGCAGGCGCTCGGCGATCATCGGTGCCGTCCCGATCAGGCCACCCTCGCGTAGCCCGAAACCCGCCCCGCCGAACCGTTTCTCGGCGAATGCCCGCACCCCGGGCAAGGACTGCTCATCGGGGGACAGTGCCATCACCGCCTCCACCGACATCAGGATGTCGGCTGGATCGCGTCCGATCTCATCACACAGTCGACGCAGCACCGATACCTTGTGCGTCAGCTCGCCGAGTGCGTAGGTGGGCACGTTCCACACGTCGGCGTATCGGGCGACCAGTGGCAGCGTGTACTTCTCGCCGACCCCGCCCACCACGATCGGTGGCTGCGGTTGCTGTACCGGCAGCGGCCGGATCGTCATCTCGGACACCGTGTAGTGCGCACCGCTGAAGGTGACCGACCCGGTGGTAAAGGCCTGGGTGAGGATCTCGCAGGTTTCGCCGAGGCGGGCCGACCGCTCGGCGAACGTGCCCCAGTCCAGCCCGGCGCGCCGGTGTTCGTCTTCGATGGATCCGCTGCCCAGGCCCAGCTGCAGTCGGCCGCCCGAGATCTGGTCCAGGGTCGCGGCCATCTTGGCCAGCACCACCGGGTGCCGGAACTGGTTGCACAACACCATGTGCCCGACCCGCAGCCGCTCGGTCCGGCTGAGCAGTGCGGTGGCCAGCGTCCAGGCCTCCAACGAGTCGATCTCGGGCATGCCGGGCCCGTACAGATGGTCGTAGAGCCACAGCGACCCGATGCCGAGTTCCTCGCAGCGCATCGCCCGGTGCAGCACCTCGGCGTAGCTGAACGCCATCTGCGGGACGTAGACCCCGATATCGAGCTGCGCCATCGGCGTGCGGTCAGTTCAGGACCGGAGCCAGGCGACGCCACTGCTCGCGCGGGAACACCGCCAGATCGGCATCGAGCACCTGGACACAGACGTGATCGGCGCCGGCGTCCCGATGCTCGGCCACCCGGTGGGCGATGGTCTCCTCGTCACCCCACACCACGACCGCGTCGACGAGTCGGTCGCTGATGGTATGCACATCGTCTTCGGTGAAGCCGGTGCGCAGCAGGTTGTTGACGTAGTTGGGCAGCGACAGATAGCTCTTCAGGAAGGTGCGGGCGATGGTGCGGGCCTGCTCGGCATCGGTGTTGAGCACCACCGTCTGCTCGGGCAGCACCAGCGGTCCGGCGCCGAGCGCGGCCCGCGCGGTGGCGGTGTGCTCAGGTGTCACCAGATACGGGTGGGTGCCGCGGGATCGGTCGGCCGCCAGTTGCAGCATCTTGGGTCCGAGCGCGGCGATCACCCGATCGGCCACCGGCACCGGTTGTTCGGCGGCGTCCAGACCGTCCAGGAACGCCGCGGTGGCGGCCAGCGGTTTGCGATAGGTGCCCGGCGATTTGGAATCGATCAGCGGCGCGTGGCTGACGCCGATGCCCAGCAGGAAGCGTCGGCCGTGCGCGGCGGTCAGCCGGGCATGGGCGACGGCGACATCGGCAGGGGAGTGCATCCACAGGTTCAGGATGCCGGTGGCGATGGTGACGCCGCGGGTGGCCGCCAACAGGTTCTCGACGGCATCGATCACCGGGCCGCCGACGTCGGGGATCCACAGCGCCGGATAACCGAGTTCCTCCAGTTCGGCCGCCGCCTCGGCGGCCTGGCCCGGATCACCGTAGCGAAGATGTGAACTCCAGATTCCGGTACCCGAAAGATCCACCTGCTGAACTCCTTTGAGTTGACGTCAGTGCGGGTCGTGCCCGTCGCGATCCCAGATATCCAGCATCGTACGGAGTATCTCCTCGGCGCAGCCGAGCCCCCCGAGATGGCTCTCGCCCGGCAGCACCGTCATCTCGGCATCGGGCAGGCGCGACACCGCATGCGCGCCGTGCGCGAACGGGACGATGTGGTCCGCGTCGCCGTGCCACCACCGCACCGGGACCTTGACCTCGTCGAGGCGGAAGCCCCAGTCGCGGACGAAGTCGACGATGTCGAAGAACGGTGCCGACAACTGTTTGCGGCCGCCGTTGAGCAGGTCGTCGAGGAACATCGCCTTGAACTCGGGGCGGCCCAGCAGCCGGCGGTCGCCCTCCGGGGAGATCCTCGCGTAGATCTCCAGCGCCGGTGAGCCGACCGGCGCGATGAATTTGATCAGGGTGGCGGCGGCCAGCCGGATGGGCGCGCCGGCGATCTCGAGCACGGGGGCGACCGTCGAGCCGAGGTTCATCAGCCCGCTGGCGATCCCGTCCGGCCCGATGTAGGGGGCCACGCCGCCCAGCACGCCCGCGGCGACCACCCGCTCGGGCATCGCCGCCGCGGTGGCCAGCGTGTAGGGCCCGCCGCCGGACAGCCCGATGACCGCGAAATTACCGATGCCCAGGGTATCGGCGATGGTGCGCAGGTCCTCGGCGAAGGCCAGCACGTTCGGGTACTGGTAGGCCGTCGACGACCCGATGCCCGGGCGGTCGACGCCGATCAGCCGGATCTTCTCCAGTTCGGCGTAGGCGCGGGCCTCGGCGGGAATCTGGCGTCGGGCACCGGGGGTGCCGTGCAACCAGAAGATGGCCCGGCCCTGCGGATCGCCGAACTCGGCGAAGCCGAGCTGTCGGTCGGCGCTGACGGCGATGTTGCCCTCGAGCTTGGGGCGCGCGATGGGAGGAACCATCAGCAGAGTGTGTCATGGATTACAGCACCGGATTATCGTGCCCTGCGGCACGTGCGGTGTCATGACCACGCCGGGTGCTTACACGCGTTAGTTTCGTCACCGAGGCACGGTTTTCGAGGAGGACGACATGGACGATGCGCACGACCGCGGGGCGATCGGGCTGGCGTTCTCCACCCACCGGTTCGAGGAGTCGCTACCGCACCTGGCGCCGAATGTGCGCTGGACGATCGTCGGTTACATGGTGCTCGAAGGTGCCGACGCCGTGATCCGCACCTGTACCGAGACCCGGGAGAGCCTCGCCGAGACCGACACCGACCTGCAGCGGTGTGTGGTCGCCGCGCAGGGCGGCATCGTCGCCGTCGATACGCTGGCCCGCTACACCGGACCCAACGGTGCGACGGCCGTGGCCGGCTGCGACATCTTCGAGTTCACCGGCGCGCAGATCTCGGCCATCACGTCCTACGCGGTCCAGGTCGACCCGGACTGTTCCGGCGCCCCGCCCCGCTGATGTCGATCACGTCGTCCGGTGCCGCACCGACATCCCGTTGCGTTCGGCCAGCGAGCGCAGCTGCTTCAGCGCGAACTGCCGGCTGCGCCCCGCAGGCGGCAGCACGATGCCGGCCCATAGACCCTCGGCCCCCGGCGTCACGCACGCCTCTTTGGCGCACTGCCACCGCCGCGGGCAGGCCCGGCACAGTGCCTTGGCGCCCTCGTCGGCGACGGTCGTCCAGCGATCGGGATCGCGTGTGCACGGCGCCGTCCAGAACTCGTCCTCTGTCGTTATCGGATGCATGTGACCCCCCGTCCATCTTTCGTCCACGACAATACGTTTGTATCGTAAATTCGTCTTTACCGCTGAGGCGCGGACACCGTGATGTTGACTACGGTGGCTCCTGTGACAGGTGAAACGGGTGCGGGAGAGCCGCGCAGCGTGGAGCGGATCCGGCGGGCCGCGCTACGAAGTTTTGCCGAGCACGGTACGGGCGCGACCACCCTGCGCGGTGTCGCTGCCGCTGCCGGCGTCTCGTTGGGCCTGGTCCAGCATCATTTCTCCACCAAGGCCGGGCTGATCAAAGCGGTCGACGAATACGTGTTGGATGTCGTGATCACACCCATGGCGCGGCCCATCACGGAGTCCACCGAGGACTCGCTGGCCGAGGTCGGCTACCGGGTCAACGGGGTGTTCGCCGAACATCCGGAGGTGGCCGCGTACATGGGTCGGGCCCTCGTTGACGGCAGCGCCCTGGGCACGACCATCTTCGACAAGTTGTACGAGGCCGGGGTGCAGCGGTGGGAACTGCGGGCCGAACGCGGTGAGACCCGCTCCGAGATCGACATCCGGTGGGCGGTGATCAACAGCATGGTGCTCGCACTCGGCGCGATGAGTCTGCGCCAGCACATCGACCGGCACCTACCCGAATCCCTGATCACCCCCGCGCAGCTGGAACGCTGGCAACTGTCGGTCAGCGCCTTGTTGCGCGACGGCCTCTTCCGGCCCACCGCGCCCAGCTGAGCGCGTCAATCACGTTCGCCGGCAACCCTTTTCCGGTAGGCCGACGGAGTCTCGCCACAGAACTGGGCGAAGCTTCTGGTGAACGAGCTCAGGCTGTCGAATCCGACGGCCGAACAGGTCGCCTGCACGGACTGATCGGGTGCGGCCAGCAGCGCCATCGCCCGCAGCATCCGGGCGTGCAGCAGGTAGGTCCGCCAGGACAGGCCCAGGGTGTCGGCGAACAGGCGGCGCAGCGTGCGTTCGGATACCGCCACCGCGCGGCTGACATCCTCGGCAGTGACCGAATCAAGGTGTTCCTTGGTGTAGGCCAGCGCGGCCGCGACGATCGGGTGATCGCTGGTGGGCAGGCTCAGCGGTGCCTCGTGATCGAGCGCCTCGGCGACCACATTGGCCAGTGTCCGGAAGAACTCCGCGGACACCCGGTCGTCATCGGGTCTGCCGGGTGCCCGGTCGATCGGCCAACGCAGTCCGTAGATCATCATCTCGCGCACCAGCGGGGACACCGCAATGATGCGGGCCCGGTCACCGCCGTCCGGGATGAGCTGGGCGTCGAACATCACGGCGACGGTCTTGACGTCGGGATTCATCACCGCCTGATGTTCCAGACCGGCGGGAATCCAGGCCGCCTGCTGGGGCGGCAGTAGATAGTGGCCGGCGTCGGTCTCCACCTCGACGACACCGTGCAACGCGTACTCGATCTGATGCACCTCGTGGGAGTGCCAGCCGGTGATCAGACCGTCGCCCTCATACAGATAACTGCCCGCGAGCGCGGTGCCGCCGCGGCGCAACTCGATGACCGGCCGGCCTTCACCGTTCGACTTGGCCGAAAATGTCAAACCTCTGTCCGATAGCGCAGAGACGGTCACGAGATCCGAGGGTACTAGTTGAAGGCATGGACACCAAAGACCTGATTCTGGTGAGCATCGACGACCACGTCGTGGAGCCGCCCGACATGTTCCTCAACCACGTACCGGCCAAGTACAAGTCCGAGGCGCCGATCGTGGTGACCGACGACAAGGGCGTCGATCAGTGGATGTATCAGGGCCGGCCGCAAGGTGTCAGCGGCCTCAACGCGGTGGTGTCCTGGCCCGCCGAGGAATGGGGCCGGGACCCGGCCGGTTTCGCCGAGATGCGCCCCGGTGTCTACGACGTGCACGAGCGGGTGCGGGACATGAGCCGCAACGGCATCCTGGCTTCGATGTGCTTCCCGACCTTCACCGGATTCTCCGCGCGGCACCTCAACATGCACCGCGAGGACGTCACGCTGGTCATGGTGTCGGCCTACAACGACTGGCATATCGACGAATGGGCCGGAACCTACCCGGACCGCTTCATCCCGATCGCCGTGCTGCCCACCTGGAACCCCGAGGCCATGGTCAGGGAGATCAAACGCGTAGCCGCGAAGGGTTGCCGCGCGGTCACCATGCCGGAACTGCCGCACCTGGAAGGACTTCCGAGTTACCACGACGAGGACTACTGGGGTCCGGTGTTCCAGACGCTCTCCGATGAGCAGGTGGTGATGTGTCTGCACATCGGAACCGGCTTCGGCGCGATCAGCATGGCGCCCAACGCCCCGATCGACAACCTGATCATCCTGGCCACCCAGGTCTCGGCGATGTGCGCCCAGGATCTGTTGTGGGGCCCGGCGATGCGCAACTACCCGGACCTGAAATTCGCCTTCTCCGAGGGCGGTATCGGCTGGATCCCGTTCTACCTGGATCGCTCCGACCGGCATTACACCAACCAGAAATGGCTGCGTCGCGACTTCGGCGACAAGATGCCCAGCGACGTCTTCCGCGAGCACTCGCTGGCCTGCTACGTCACCGACAAGACATCGCTGAAGCTGCGCCACGAGATCGGCATCGACAACATCGCCTGGGAGTGCGACTACCCGCACTCGGACTGCTTCTGGCCCGATGCGCCCGAGCAGGTGCATGCCGAGCTGCTGGCCGCCGGTGCCTCCGACTCCGATATCAACAAGATCACCTGGGAGAACTCCTGCCGGTTCTTCGGCTGGGACCCGTTCAAGCTCACGCGCGCGGAGAAGGCGACGGTCGGTGCTCTGCGCGCCACCGCCACCGATGTGGATACCTCGATCCGTCCGCGGGCGGAATGGGCGCGGCTCTACGACGAGAAGCGGTTCGCTCAGGTCTAAGGTTGGGGCATGACCGACCTGGACCGTGCCGCCGCCCGTCGTGAGATCACCGAAGCGCTGTTGAAGGCGCTCGACCGCCGGCACGAGGTACTCGACATCATCGTCGACGCCGCCGACCGCGACGCCGCGGTCACTGCGATCACCGAACTGCTCGGTACCACGCACGCCGGTGCCGAGGCGGTGTTCGGGCTGTCCTTCGATCAGCTGACCAAGGATTCGCGGCGCAGCATCGCCGCCGAGTTGGAGGATCTCAACAGCCAGCTCACCTTCACCCTCAACGAGCGGCCCGCTTCCTCGGCCGAGACCCTGGTGCTGCGCACCTTCTCCGGTGAGGAGGACCGCGACATCCTGGGTGCGCGGATCGACGATCTGCACACCGCCGGTGACGGGCGGGGTGGCCCGGCGGGCAGCCTCGACGACGAGGTGGCGGCCGCGCTGAGCCGGCTCGACCTCGAAGAGGCCGCCTGGTTTGTGGCGTTGGAGGGCGAGCAGAAGGTCGGGCTGGTGCTCGGCGAGCTGGTGGGTCATGAGGTCGAGGTGCGGATCTGGATCCGCCCCGACTGCCGCAAGAAGGGTTACGGCACTGCGGCTCTCCGCAAGTCGCGCTCGGAGATGGCGATCTACTTCCCGGCGGTGCCGGTCGTGGTGCGCGCTCCCGGCGCCTGACCTTTTTGTGCGTCGACACCGAAAGGTGTTCGGCGATAGCTACTTACGAATCACTCCGACCAATCGGGCCGGCGCTGCGGCGCCGGCCCGTCGGCGTCGGCAGGCACCTCGCCGGTCGACGCCGACCAGGCCGTGCCCTCGCACACCAGGTCGCTCGGGAACGGGATCTCGCTGGGCAGCGTGACCGGTAGCCCCGGGACGGTCGGGATGGCCAGCGGCGGTGGCGGAGTCGCGGCGAGCACCGCGGGTGCCGACGCGATCGCCGGTAGAACGGTCTCGGTGGCCAGTGCGGCGGCGGCCGGTGCCGATATGCCGACCGGGAGTGCCACCGCCGGTGCCACCGCAGCCGGAACCGGTGCCGCCGCAGCGGGTGCAGCGATGGGCGCCGCCGACTCGATGAGCGGGGCTGCGTCGACGGAAGCCGGCGGTGCGACAGGTGGCGCCGGTTCTGCCGGCGGCAGTGGGGGTGCGACTTCGACGGGTGGCGGCGGGGGTGCGGCCTCGATGACCGGCGGTGGCGGCGGTGCAGCTTCGACCGGCGGTGGCGGAGCGACGGGCGGTGCTGCGATGGGAGCCGGCAGTGCGGCTTCGGCAGGTGCGGCCACCGCAGCGGCGACGGGTGCCGGCGCAGCGACCGGTGCGGCCGCCTGGACCAACGGTGCCGCCGCCGGAGCCGGCAACGGAACCCCGGCCGGTACCACCACCGGGGCCGGCGGGATCGCCACGGGCACAGGTGGGACGGGCACCGCCGGGACCGCGGCAGGTGCTGCGGCCACGGCATCGGCGACCGGTGCGGCGGCCAGGACGGGGGAGATGAGGTCCAGGGTCTCGGTTGCCGCGACGGGGACTGCCGGGGCCACCGGAGGCGCCGCGACCGGCACGACCGGAGGTGCGGGCGGCGCGGCGACGGGGATCGGTTCCGGGGCCACGGCCGGCACGGCCGCGGCCTCCACGACGGGCGCCGCAGCGACAGGTGGTGCTTCGGCAACAGGTGGTGCCTCGACGACGGCTGCCGCCTCGATGACCGGCGGCGGGACAGGCGGTACGGCCAACGCTTCGCCGACCGCAGTGGCGCCACCCTGCACGGCCTCCGGGATGATCGCCGGTGCCGCCGCCAGCTGCTGCACCATGTCCAGGCACGGTACGCCGGGGCTGACGTCGGGCTCAGCAACCACCGTGGGACTCAACGCCAGCACGCTCCAGTACAGGCCTGCAGTGGCAAATGACGTCACTGCGAGACGATTGACGGTGCGTGGCATGGGATTCCTGATTCTCCTGACGGCCGGCGACGAGCGGAACTTATCGCGGTTCCGGCATTGCACAAACTGCGCGAATTGGCCGACACCGATCCGATACAAAGCAGTGGCCCACCCGTGACTCCTGACGGGCACAAGTCGCCTCAGCGGCGAAAATATCGGCGCGAGAGCCGATTTCTGGCAACGGCCGAACCGGCCGGGGTTGGCTACCCGGTGGCGGCCCGTTCCAGGTCGGCCAGCGAACTCTCCAGATGCGTGAGCAACCTCTGCAGGTGCGGAACGCTGCGGCGACAACCGACCAGGCCGAAGTCCAAGTTGTCGGCAGTGTTGGTCAGTGTGATGTTCAACGCCTGGCCGTCCAGCGCGATCGACATCGGATAGTTGCCGTCCAGTCGGGCGCCGTTCCAGTACATCGGCTCTCGTGCCCCTGGCACATTCGAGATGACGATGTTGAACGGCGGCGGTGCCGACGAGACGAAGCCGGGCACCAGGCTCAGGCCCAGGCCGGCGACCAGGAAACCGGACAGCGCAAGGGCCTGGGCGCGGGGTAGCTCGCTGAAAACCCGCTTGTTGTCCCGCATCGACGCGCTGATGATCTCCAACCGTGTGAGCGGGTCAGCGGTATCGGTGGCCAGGTTGCACAGGATGGTGCCGACCATGTTCCCGCCGGCGTCCTGTTCGTGCTCGCCCCGCAGGCTGACCGGAACCATTGCCACCAGCGGAGTTTCGGGCAGCGCCTGCTGCTCCTCCAGGTAGGCGCGCAGCGCGCCGGCGCACATCGCCAGCACCACGTCGTTGACCGTCACGCAGGTCGCGCTTTTTACCGCCCTGATCCGCTCCAGCGGCCATGACTGCGCGGCGCAGCGCCGGGCGCCACCGATGGGCACGTTGAACATGGTCTTGGGCGCTCCGAACGGCAGCGTGAGTTGCTGCTCCAGCAGCGCGGCCCGGGCCAGGCCGATGGTGGTCGGTGCCAAGCCGACAACCGCACCGGCCGCGCCGGCCACGGTGCGCACCAGCGAGGTGGCCTGATCGGTGGCCGAGACGGCGCGGGTGCGGGACGGCAGCGTCCACGGCACCCGGATCTCGCGGTCATCGGCGTCGGTGGACAGCGTCCGGATCATCAATCGCTGCGCCGAGACCCCGTCGATCAATGAGTGGTGGATCTTGGTGTAGACCGCGAACCGCCCGTCGGACAGTCCCTCGACGAAGTAGGCCTCCCACAGCGGCCGGTGCCGGTCGAGCAGACTGCCGTGTATCCGTGAGGTGAGCTCCAGCAGCTCGCGCACCCGGCCGGGACGCGGGAGCGCCGAGCGGCGCAGGTGGTAGTCGACGTCCACCTCATCGTCCAAAGTCCAACCGACATTGGTGATCCCGCCGAAGAAGGTGGCCGGATGCTTTCGGAACGTCGGCTGAAACTCGTCGAACTCGGCGATCGACCGGTATAGGTCGGTGACGAAATCGGGGCCGGCGTCGGCCGGTGGCTCGAACAGTTGCAAACCCCCGACGTGCATCGGGTGTTCGCGTGACTCGCCGACGAGGAACAGCGCATCGGTCGGCGAGATCAGCTTCATCTGAGTCAAGCTACCGACCGTGGTGGGGAAGTATCGGCGATTGCTCAGGCGGGTGGTGCGGCAACCCGGGGTGCGGCAGCCGGTACGGCAACCCGGGGCAGCGCAGCCACCGGAGCTACAGCCGCGGGCGCGGGCGGTAAGGCGCCACCGGGTGGCAGCGCCGCGGGCGGCGGGGGCGGTGGTGGTGGCATCAGCACCCGCTGCAGGTCCGGTTTCATGGCCAGCAGCTGCTGACCCCAATAACCCCAGCTGTGGGTGCCGTCCTTCGGGAAGTTGAACACACCGTTGCGGCCACCGGCCGCCAGATACCGTTGCTGGAACGTCTTGTTCGTGTTCAGCGTGATGTTTTCCAGGAACTGCGAGCTGAACATGCCGCCGAAATCGCCCGCGTTGTCGAGTTCGGAGGGGGTTCCGTCGCCGCAGTAGATCCAGATGGCGGTGCGATTGGCCGCCAGCGTGGCCACGTTCACCATCGGGTCGTTACGCTGCCACGCCGGATCGTTGCTCTGTCCCCACATTGCGGTGGCGTTGTACCCACCGGCATCACGCATGGCCAGCCCGATCAGGGTCGGCCAGAGGCCCAGCGACGGGTTGACGAACCCCGACAGTGATGCAGCGAAAATGAACTTCGTGGGATGCCAGACGGCCAACGTCAGCGCCGAACCACCCGACATGGACAGCCCCACAACAGCATTGCCGAGTGGATTGATGCCGCGGTTGGCAGCCAGCCAGGCCGGTAGCTCCTGGGTCAGGAAGGTCTCCCACTTATAGGTGAGGGTACCGGCCTGCCCGGTCGCGGGCTGGTACCAGTCGCTGTAGAAACTGGACTGACCGCCGACGGGCATCACCATCGACAGCCCGGAATCGTGGTACCACTCGAATGCCGCGGTGTTGATGTCCCAGCCGCTGAAGTCGTCCTGTGCGCGCAGTCCGTCGAGCAGGTACACCGCCTGCGGTCCGCCGCCCTGGAATTCGACCCGGATGTTGCGGCCCATCGCTGCCGAGGGGATGTCGAGCTGTTCGATCGGTAGACCGGGGCGGGAGAACGCCGTTGCCGTCGGCGCGCTGACCATCGAACCCAATACCGCCGTCGTGAGAACCACGGACGCGCAGCGGCGCGCCCAGCGCCGCACCTTTGTCGCATGCGTCATGCACCGCAAGCTAGCAGGGCCGACCATCGCGCCCGCGGACGCGAGGCCCGCTGTGATCGCGTTGTTATGTAACGGTTTAACTCACGCAGGTACGACGACGGTGAGGTCGTCGCCGTCGCGTTCGACGGTCATCCCGGCACGCCGTGCCACCGCGGCGACCTTGGCTGCGTCATCGGGATCGGCCCGGCTGGTGGCCAGGGTGCGCGCCAACCGGCCCTTGTGCGCCTTGTTGAAGTGGCTGACCACGGAGCGGTGACCGTCGGGGTGCTCGGCCAGCACATTGACCCGGACGGCACCGGGCAGCCGGCCCAGCGCGGCATAGGATCCCGACCGCAGATCGACCACCAGATCGTCGGCGGCGACCTCGGCGAGCAACGGCTCCAGGACGGGGCGCCACCGCGCGGCCAGCGTGGGCCGACCCGGCAGCTTCGATGTCGCCGACAGCCGATAGGCGGGGACCGGGTCGTCGGCGCGCAACAGCCCGAACAGTGCGGAACCGACGGCCAGCCGCGCCCGCGCCCGAGCGGCGGTGGCGCCCTTGAGTGATGAGATGTCAAGGGCGTCGTACAGCACGCCGGTGTAACGGTCGATGGCGGCCACGGTGGGCGCGGTGCGTAGCTGCGCGTTGCGCTCGATCTCGCCGTCCTGTGCGGCCGTGAGGCCGAGGGCCTTACGTGATCCGGGGATATCGGCGGCCACCGTAACGAGTTCGTCGAGCAATTCGGATCGTAGGCCGGTCAGGGTGGGGAAAGCGAGGCCGTCGAGGCGCAGCGGCGGGCCGTCACCGCCGGCGCGTTTGGTCTCCGAGGGCGGGAGCAGCACGATCACGGTGACAGAGGTTAGCCCAGCCGTTTTTGGGGGACACCGAGGGACCGGCAGCACATCACACTTGAGCAAGCGCTTGGTTCCAATTTGCGGCACACCATTGCGCATTAGCTGTCCGGTCTGAACGGCAATACAACCAGTCTTCTGCGGGCGCGCGAGATTTTCCGGAAAACTTTTGTGCTGTCACGGACTTCGTGGCGACAGCGTATTCGCGGCGGTTTGGTCGCCGGGAATGGTGCGGGGGCATTTGTGCACTTCTCACCGAGTCGACGGACCGGCCCGGGGTTTATCATGAGCGGGTAAGTCCGGAACCCGCGAGAACACAGTTTCCCCGGGGTGCGGTAAGCGGATTGACAAGGTTGTATTCGGTAAATCAGGATCGGCGTGTTCGGTCGAGCGTCGAACGGTTCATTGGGGATCGGCCGGCGCTCGTCGGGGGCTGAGCGTGCAGTGCTACAGACGTGGGAATCGAAGCGGAGGGCGGTCGCGAAGATGCGAACCGATCCGGCCTCCTGGTCGAAACCGGGCGCAATAGCTGGGATCGTTTTCCGGCGCGGGCGCCCATCGGTTTCGGCAAATTCTTTTCTGCGTGTCGCTGGAGGATGCGATCGCACGGTGCGGTCGCCGCGGATGGCAAGGGAGTTCTGGTGACTGCTCAGGGAATCGTCGGTGCCGAACCCGACAACCAGGATCAAGGGATCGCCGTGGACGTGCGGGTGCGGGTGCACGCCGGCACCGAGAACGAGGCCACCGGTCTTGTCGTCGACGATTTCGGCGACGCTGCCGGCCAATCGGTGGATATCGGCGAACACCACATCTGCGACCCGGCCCGGCGTTGGGCGGTGCTGTTGGACAGCGGGTCGCTGACGTTCGTCGATTCCGACGCGCTGCAGCCGGAGTAGCCGACTACAGGCCCGACAGTCGGGCCAACAGCTCGTCGAGGAAGTCGCCTGCCTCATGAACGGCGCGGGCCTCGTCCCGATCGGCGATGGCCTCGATCAGGCCGCGATGACGTGGGCTCTGCGCCAGATCGGCCGTGCTGGTCGCTACGCTGGCCAGCACCACCTCGGTGAGCCCGCGGTACAGCTCGGTCAGTACGGCGTTGTGCGAACTGCGTACGATCGCGAAATGCAGGTCAGCATCGGCACGTGCGAACTCCGCGCTGAGGCCCGCTTCGCGGAGTTGGTCGCCCTGTTCGAGTAGTTGCCACAGCTCGGTCAGGTCGTCCTCGGTGCGTGCGGTCGCGGCCAGTCGGGCGCCCTCGACCTCCAGGCAGCGCCGCACCTGCAGCACTTCGCGCAGTTCGGTGCCGCAAAGCCGATGCAGAGCCCCGGATACCTCGCTGGTGGCGCGCACGTAGGTGCCATCGCCTTGGCGCACCTCCAGGATCCCGCTGTGTGCCAGCGCGCGCACCGCCTCGCGGACGGTGTTGCGGCCGACACCGAGGGATTCGGCCAGCGCAGGTTCGGTCGGAATCTTGGAGTCGATCGGCCACTCACCGGTGGCCACCGAGCGGCGCAACTGATCGATTGCCTGGTCCACCAGACCCGTCCGGCGCGTCGAAGCCAGGGGCACGAGAAAACCCTTTCATCCAATCATCGGATGTATGGCAGGCTAGTGGAGATGACACAGCACCGCCACTCACCGGCCCTCGATGGGCGGGTGATCGCATCAGAACCCGATCTCGACGTCGAGGGGCGGGTGGCCCCGCGGCCGGTCGAGGTGGCCGCCGGCGGTGTGTTGCTGACCGTCGCGGTGGTGCTCACCGCGGCCAACCTGCGTCCGGCGATCACCAGCGTGGGCCCACTGCTGGGCGATATGCGCGACACGTTGGGGGCTTCGGCGTTGTGGGCAGGACTGCTGACCACGCTGCCGGGGCTGTGCTTCGCGGTGGCGGGCCTGACCGCACCGACGTTGGCCAGGAAGCTCGGCCTGGGTCGAGCGATCGCCGCGGCCCTGCTCGTCCTGGTCGTCGGGCTGGTGATCCGAGTCGTCGACGGCCCATCGGTGGTGATCGGCGGGACGCTGGTGGCCACCGCCGGGATCGCGCTGATCAATGTGCTCATCCCCGTGGTCATCAAGGAGTCGTTCCCAGCGCGGATCGGCCTGATGACCGGGATCTACACCGCCGCATTGCAGGGCGGCGGTGCCGCCGGGTCGGCCATCACCCCGGCGCTCGACGGGCTGCTCGGGGGTTGGCGACTGGCACTGGGGGCGTGGGCGGGCCTGGCGGCCGCGGCCCTGGCCTTCTGGATCACCGCAATGCGTGGTCGTCGAAGCGATTTCGGGGCGCGTGCGACGAAAGCGGATGCAGCACAACCGCGGTCGATGTTGCGCAGCAGGCTGGCCTGGATCATCACCGGATTCTTCGGATGTCAGGCGTGTATGGCCTACATCGTGATGGGTTGGCTGCCACAGGTTTTCATCGACAACGGCATGAGCAAGTCCGATGCCGGACTACTCCTGGGGCTCAACGCCATCATCGCGGTCCCGATCAGCATCGTGGTGGCCCCGATGGCAGCCCGCCGGGCGAGCCAGAGCGGCTGGATCGTCGGACTGGGCGTGCTGGGATTCAGTGGTGCACTCGGATTGGCCTTCGGGCCGATGGCCGCGCCACTGCTGTGGACACTTCTGCTGGGCCTGGGGATGAGCGTCTTTTCGCTGGCTCTCGCGGTGATCGCGCTGCGATCGCGCACTGCCGCCGATACCGCGCGGTTGTCCGGCATGGTGCAGGGCCTCGGATACCTGCTGGCCGGGCTGGGACCGTTCCTGTTCGGGCTGTTGCACGAACTCAGCGGAGGCTGGACGGTGCCGTGGATCCTGCTCTTGACGGTCTATGTCATCCAGATCGCCCTGGGCGCCCTGGCCGGGCGGCCCAGATACGTTTGACCCGCTACACCGGGATGGTCGCCGGCGGCGGGGGTGGCACGTCGAGCGGGGCGACACCGGCGGGCGGCGGCGGCAGTTCGGCGGGCGGCGGCGGCACGAAGCCCATCGGGGCGGGTGGCGGGAGCGGGGCTCCGGGCGGCGGCGGGGGAGGCAGCTGACCCGGCGGCACTGCGGCCGGATCGGGCATCGGCAGGTACATGTGCTGAGTGAACTGCGACTGATAGGCGCCACCGCCACCGACCTTGACTCCACCACCTTCACCCGAGGAGACGGAGGTGCCGTCGGGCAGCGTCACGGCGGTATGTCCGCTGTTCCAACCGATCACCAGGGCGCCGGGCTGGGTGCCGTACTTGAACCCGCGGGCCAGTAGCGCGGCTTCCTGATTGCCGGTGTTGAAACGATCGCCGAAAACAGGACGGTTGGTGGCGGCATTGCTCACCCAGGACGCCAGACCCGAGCAGTCGGTCCCCGCGGGACTGTCCCCGCCGGAGATGTACGGCGTTCCCGACACCTGGCTGACAAGCGCCAGAAGCGCAGCTGTAGCAAACATGCGGACGGACGTTAACAGAGTCGTTTGTAAGGCGGCAAAATCCTGTGATGCGCAACACAATTCGCCATATGCCCTGGGCAGTTCACAAAATGGGTGTCGAACGACCTTGTCCGAGAGCGCTATTCAAGCAGGTCAGTGCAATGATCTTGAGTTTTCGCAAATCTGTTGCCCGCCGGCGGAAATGTTACGAAAGGGGACTGCTGAGGACTCGGAAACCACCGTTCCGTGACTTCGGGTGAAAGTCAGATCACCAGATCCAGACGGACATGTCGTCGGGTGGGTAGTTCATGCAGACGGCGGTGGAGGCGGCGACGACGCCTTTGTTGTTGAAGAAGATCTTGGCCCAGTTGGGCCAGTTCCAGGCGAGTTGTTCGTAGAAGGCGTTGGTGGCGGTGTCTTCGGAATACTGACGGCGGCCGGCGTAGTCCATGGCGAAGAACCAGTGGATGCGGTCCTGGACGGCGCGGTGCACTTCGGGGGATTTGTTGTTGTAGTCGATCATGTAGCGCTCGTAGTAGACCGGGTTGGTGTCGCGGGTGGCGGCCAGGATCTGCTCGGCGGTGCACGGGGTTTTGAGGATCTTGCTGGGGATCGGGTATTCGTCGGTCGCATCGGCGCCGGCGATGGGGGCCAGGGTCAGGGCGGCGGCCGCCGCGAGTCCGGCCAGTGTCAGTTTCTTCATGGTGATCCTCACTGGGTGAGCAGGACGCGTTTGTCGGGGCAGTAGTAGTTCATGGCGGCGCCGAGGAATTGCCAGGTCTGTTCGGTGGTGGTGCCGCGGATGAGTTGGTCGGACACGAATTTCGCGGAGTCCTGGGCGTTGGCGTCGATGCCGCGGTCGAGGCGTTTGCAGGCGATCTTGCCGATCCAGGCGTTGAAGTCCTTCTGCCCGTAGATGCCGTAGGTGTGCAGTTCCTTGGCGAATGCGGAGTCCGGGTCGGCGTGTGCCGGAGCAGCGAACACCACCGCTGCCGCCGCGCAGGCGCCGGCCAGCACAGCCGCGAATCTCGTTGGCATCATTGTGAACTCCCCACATGTTCGGCCGGAGGCGTCGGCCACGGCACCGGCGCCGGTCGCTGCCGCACCATCTGCGGCCACCAGAACCACTTACCCAACAGCGCCGCGATCGACGGCGTCATGAACGCCCGGATCACCAACGTGTCGAACAGCAGACCCAACCCGATCGTCGTACCCACCTGACCGATCACGGTGAGCTCGCTGACCGCCATCGACATCATGGTGAACGCGAACACCAATCCTGCCGAGGTGACCACCGAACCGGTGCCGCCCATCGCCCGGATGATGCCGGTGTTCAGGCCGGCGTGGATCTCCTCGCGGAGTCGGGCCACCAACAACAGGTTGTAGTCCGCACCCACGGCCAGCAGGATGATCACCGCCATGGCCAGCACCATCCAGTGCAACGGAATACCGATGATGTGCTGCCAGATCAGCACCGAGATGCCGAATGCCGACCCCAGCGAGATCAGCACCGTCCCGACGATCACGGCCGCCGCCACGATGCTGCGGGTGATGATCAGCATGATGATGAAGATCAGGCACAGTGCCGCGATCCCGGCGATCATCAGGTCGTACTTGTTGCCCTCGGCCATGTCTTTGAAGGTGGCTGCCGTCCCGCCGAGATAGATCTTGGAACCCTCCAGCGGGGTGCCCTTGATGGCCTCCTTGGCGGCGGTCTTGATCGCATCGATATGCGAAATGCCCTCGGGGCTCAACGGATCACCGTCGTGACTGATGATGAAGCGGACCGCGTGTCCATCGGGGGACAGGAAGTTCTTCATGCCGCGCTTGAAATCTTCGTTCTCGAAGGTCTCCGGCGGTAGATAGAACGAATCGTCGTTCTGGGCGGCATCGAAGGCCTCACCCATGGCCGACGAGTTGTCCTGCATCGCCGACATCTGATCCTGGATGCCCTTTTGCGTCTGATACATGGTCAGCATGTATTTCTGCATGTTCTTCATCGTCGCGATCATCTGCGGCATGAGCGCGACCATCTGCGGCATCAGCGCGTCGAGGCGCTCCATATCGGGAATCAGGTCCTGAATGCCGTCGGTCATCACGTCGATACCGTCGAGGGTGTCGAAGATCGAGCGGATCGCCCAGCAGCCCGGGATGTTGAAGCAGTGCGGTTCCCAGTAGAAGTAGTTGCGCAGCGGCCGGAAGAAGTCGTCGAAATTGGCGATGTTGTCCCGCAATTCGGCGATGTCGAGCGACATGTCCTTCATCTTGGCGACCATCGAATGCGTGGTGGCAGCCATCTGCACGGTGATGGAGTTCATCTTCTCCATGCTCGCGATGGTCGTCTGCATATCGTCGGCCTGCTTGAGCATGTTGGCCATCATGTCCTGCTGGTACTTCTCGTTCATTTTCTGAGTCGTACCCTGCATGCTGATCTGGAACGGGATCGAGGTGTGCTCGATCGGCGATCCCTGCGGCCGGGTGATGGCCTGCACGCGACCGACACCGGGCACCTTGAAGATCGCCTTGGCGATCTTGTCGATCACCAGGAAGTCCGCCGAGTTGCGCAGATCGTGATCGCTTTCCACCAGCAGCAGTTCGGGATTCATCCGGGCCTGCGAGAAATGCCGGTCCGCCGCGGCGTACCCGACCTGCGCGGGCAGATCCTTCGGCAGGTAATTGCGATCGTTGTAGTTGGTCTCGTAACCCGGCAGCGTCAACAGGCCGACCAGTGACAGTGCCACGGTCCCGACCAGCACCGGACCGGGCCAGCGGACGATGGCCGCGCCGATCTTGCGCCAGCCGCGGGTGCGCATCGTGCGCCGGGGCTCCAGCGTCTTGCCGAACCGGGTGGCCACCGAGATGACCGCCGGCCCCAGCGTCAGCGCGGCGACGACGGCGACGACCATGCCGATCGACAGCGGGATACCGAGTGAGACGAAATAGGGCAGCTTGGTGAAGTGCAGGCAGAACGTCGCACCGGCGATGGTGAGGCCGGAGCCCAGCACGACATGCGCGGTGCCGTGGAACATCGTGTAGTAGGCCGATTCCCGGTCCTCGCCGGCACCCCGGGCTTCCTGATACCTACCTATCAGGAAGATGGCGTAGTCCGTGGTCGCGGCGATGGCCAGTGTCACCAACAGGTTGGTGGCGAACGTGGAGAGCTCGATGATCTCGTGATAGCCCAGGAACGCGATGACGCCGCGGGTGATACCCAATTCGACGACCACCATCGCCAGCACCAGCACCGTGGTGACGATCGAGCGATAGATGATGAGCAGCATCGCGATGATCACCGTGAAGGTCAGCATCTCGATCACCTGCACGCTGCGGTCGCTGGCGATGTGCTGATCGGCGGCCAACGCCGAGGGACCGGTGACGTAGACCTTCACGCCCGGCGGCGGGGTGAGGCTGTGCACGATCTCCTGGGTCGCCTCGACGGATTCGTTGGCCAGTGACTCACCCTGGTTGCCCGCCAGATACACCTGGACGTAGGCGGCCTTACCGTCGGCGCTCTGCGCACCGGCCGCGGTCAGCGGATCGCCCCAGAAATCCTGGACGTGTTCCACGTGTTTCGTGTCGGCCTCGAGCTTCTCGATCATCTCGTCGTAGAAGTCGTGGGCGGCCTCGCCGAGCTGTTCGTCACCCTCGAGCACGATCATCGCCGAGCTGTCGGACTTGAACTCTTCGAATACTGCGCCGACCCGCTTCATGGCGATCATCGACGGGGCGCTGTCCGGGCTCATCGAGACCGCGCGCATCTGCCCGACGGTCTCCAGCTGCGGCACGATGCTGTTCAGCACGACCATCAGCGCGATCCAGCCGATGATGATCGGCACGGCCAGCGTGCGGATGGTGCGGGGGATGGCGCCGCGGTGCTGCGGCTGCTGGACGGCGATGGCGTCGGTGCGGGGTTCGTTTGACGTCATGCGCTCTCCTCGCAAGCTCGGAGTCCGCATTCGGTGCCGATGATTCGCTCGCTGCGCTCGCTCATGCGCTCTTCACCAGGCAGTACGTGTGCGCGCCCACCCCGTCGACGGTGCGCTCGTCCTTGACCTCGTCGTCGACGGTGATCCGGCACGACAACGTGCTGCCGTCACCCTGACCCGAGATGGTCGGGAACACCGACGGTGCGGTCGTGCTCAGCGTGATCTCCCAGGGCAGCGTCACATTGTCCGCACGCACCGGCTTGGCATCCAGATCCATGTAGT